>DAOUTC010000025.1 GCA_030626915.1 Dehalococcoidia bacterium | reverse complement strand
TGCTCAGCAGATATTTCAAGGTCTTGTATCCAATCCTCAATGGTTTGCCCTGGCAGCATGTACATCATGTCTATGTTTATGAACTTAAACCCAGCTTTGCGGGCATTTTCTATGGCCTCTAAAGAGTCTTCTACTGAATTTGCTCTTCCTAGTATCTTAAGATTTTTCTTATGGAAAGATTGGACTCCTATGCTGAGCTCTGTAATGCCCGCTTCAATTAGCCCAGAAGTCTTCCCCCCTCTCATATCTTGGGGATTTGCCTCCATCCCAATCACAGCTTTTTCATCCACTTCAAAATATTGGTTTATAGTGTCTAGAATCTCCTTATATTGACTGGGATTTAAAAGGCTTGGCGTCCCCCCTCCAGCATGGATGCTGACAATACTTAACGCGGAACCACGTAAGAGTTGCCCATACATTTTAATTTCGTTTTTGAGGGCCTCAAGGTAGGTGTTAGCCAATTCTTCATTCCATAAAGTTCTCACATAGGGACAAGCAGGACATAAGCTTCTACAGAATGGAATGTGTAAATATATGCCTATTTCGGTCTTATTATTGAACGAATTCTTAAGTGATTTTGCACTAACAGCTGGGTCAGGTTTTTTGAATGTACTCTTAAAAGCTTTCTTAGCGATAAAATTCCAAATACCAAAAGCATTCTGGTCTAAAATCATTTCCGCCTCCTTCAGCCAAAGCCCCGGATATTAGTTTGGAGTTTAGGTAACCTCCCCCAGAGCCAGGCCATGGGCCCTGAGCAAAGAGACATCATTTAAAATTTTCTCACTGCTGCCGTCTGCGACTATCTCTCCTTCGTCCAGCACCATAGTCCGCTGGCATAGAGCCCTTACCAGCTCCAGATCATGAGCAGCAACGATCTTAGTCATTGGCAGTTGCCTCAGAAGCTCGATTAACGACCATTTGCTCCTGGGATCAAGGTTGCTGGTAGGCTCATCCAAAACCAGAAGCTGCGGACTTAGGGAAAGGACTGTAGCAATGGCAATCCGTTTCTTTTCGCCAACGCTGAGGTGATGAGGAGAACGCTGCTCATAGCCATCCATCCCCACCCATTCCAGGGCCTGAGCCACACGCTGCTTCACTTCAGATTCAGAATAGCCCATGTTTATAGGATTATCCTGTATTCTTGTGTTCTTGTTTTTACATTCCCCACATTTTTACATTCCTCACAGATTTTGGCAGTATAAGCTGCGACCAACCGCAGCGGTAGCCTACAGTCGTCTCTACCTTTTTAAGACTCTTTTCAAAACTCCTTTGGGGTCACTGACCAGTAGCACAATTTCCCACACTAAGAGGGCAAGAATGATTACAGAAAGTCCAAGCAACGTTGCATCTGGATTTATTTCAAAAAACTCCCCCCCTTCTGTTAAATATGCCATCACGTGGTCAACGAACCACATGAGTGTTGCCCCCCAGAATATCAAACTCAATAAGCCCAACTTATATTTGTCTTCTGGAGCTCTTACATACCATATCGCAGTTGTGATTACCGCTGCTAGCGAAGTCATTATGAGCCACATTATTCCCCTCCGCTGATAAGGTTCCCTTTTGCTTCTGGCATAGCCTTGGCCTTTAGTTCAGCAACCATAACTATTATTGCCCAGACGAATGTTACAGTTATGGCCATAGCTACACCAAATGTCGCCATTTCATGAAGCATTGGAGCTACATCTGCCGGATTTTCCATTGCTGTCAAAAAGGGCGGCCATGGGACAACCTCTCCATGCCATACATGCTCCAACGCCAGCAGTATAGTTCCACCCCATAATAGCTTATTCAGCCAGCTCAATCTCTGGCTCCACTTCAACCCTGCATTATCAGTCCTTTTCCCACCAACTTTCTTTTCTCTGTTCTCCACAACTTTCTGCACAACGGTTGTCACAATAGCCTCTCCCATAGGTACAAGAAAACATGCCATCTCTTTTTACCTCCTTTTAGCGTTTGTGATTAATTGTGATAAGCACTAATAAATTTTTTGCCTTTACATTGTCATTTTCACCCCCTTTATTGTATTCGTTGCCTTAACAGCGTAGGCCACACAGCCGGCAGCTACAACACAACCCACTGTGGCTACAGGTGCACTAACAAAACCATCAGGTATATGCATCTGAGACCTCCTTTTAAATCAAATTTTTATCAACCAATTGCATCGCCGATTTGGATTAAAAGAAACATCTTAAGTTTTCCTCAGGAACTCCCTTGTCCATTCTTGATATTCCATGCACCTGCAATTAATTGCAAAAATGGGGTAAAAAATTATCTTCTTTTTTAACGCAGTCATTACATTTATCAACTGTTGGTGGTTCATTTTCGCTCCAAAATACCACTGCCGTTTAATTCATAGAACGCTTCCTTCGCACAAGGAATGCAATAATGCTGACTATTCTTCTCAACAGCCTTTAATTTCATGACATTCTCTCCACATTCGGCACATTTGACAGATTCAAATACAGGTGCAAAACTCGGGATTTCTATTTCCTTTTCCTCAATTAAAAACATCTTTTCAACTGGAACACTGAGCTCCCTAGCAGACATTTCAGCAAATAAGGTCATTAGCTTTGCATAAACCTCAGAACTGCCTTCTTCCCTTCGGACAACCAATTTATTGAACATCTCATATGCCTCGGGATACTCCCTTTTTCTTGAATCTTCAAATTGCGGAATTTGTTTTTCGTTTGCATCCTAAATCTGTCTTTTGAAATTCCATGCATTTGCAACTAATTGCAACAACTAAGTAAAAAAATTAATCATTCTTTCTTACGACACTTGCTGCACTCCCCTGGAATGGCTAAATGTCTCAAATCAGCGTCAAACCCAAAATCTCGAAGCAACGTATCCTTTAAAGAAGATAGCACAGATTCTTCTAAATCCATTACCTTGCCACATCTGCGGCAAACAAGATGATGGTGATGACCCTTTTCAGCAACATGATAACGAACACGCCCCTCACCAAAATCCGTTTCCGTGACTAACTTTAACTTTTTAAATAGCTCCAGGGTGCGATAAACAGTAGAGACGCTGCTATAGGGATAGCGAGCATGTAATTGCTCATAGATTTCCTCAGCACTGATGTGGCTCTCAGCATTATGAAGAGCTTCGATGACTAACATGCGTTGTGGAGTTAAGCGATAACCTTTTTCCTGTAAGATTTTATGACAGCTCATTTAGGATCAGAACTATAGCAAGTCGCCAGAATTGTTGCAATAAGTTGCTGATGCAATTATTTGATTTTACTCTCTAGTAACAAAGTTACCGGCCCATCATTATGGATTTCTACCAGCATGTGCTCCTGGAAAACCCCTGTCTCTACCTTAAGACCGGCGGAGCGAACCTGACCCACGAAAAAATCGTACAATTCCTTGGCCTTACCTGGCGGAGCTGCTTCAGTGAAGCTGGGACGTCTCCCCTTCCGTGAATTAGCCAAAAGGGTAAATTGGCTTACTACCAAAATTTCCCCTCTTGTTTCCAATGCCGAAAGGTCAAACTCACCTACTCCACTAGTAAAAATACGTAAATTAACTATTTTATTTGCTAAGTAGCAGGCATCACTTTCTGAATCATCCCGGGCGACGCCAATAAAAACCACCAGCCCCGGGCCAATTCTGCCTACTACTTCGTCCTTCACACTAACCGAAGCGTTGGTAACCCGTTGAATTAGCGCTTTCATTTTTGCATTTCTAATTTAATCGTGTTAAACTTAAAAATTAAAGAGGATATTATATCCGATTAGGTGGGCAAAAACCCACTTTTTTGTTAAATTTAATTATTGGGTTGAAGAGAAATGAAGACAGAGTTTATGGCTGCTATCACTCAACTTTCAGCTGAGAGGAACTTGCCTAAAGAAGTAGTTTTAGAAGCTTTAGAAGCAGCGCTTATCTCAGCTTACAAAAAAGACATTTTCAGCCGTGAGCAGGATATCTCGGTCAAAATTGATCCTGGTGCTACTGATATCAAAGTTTACATTAGAAAAGTTGTGGTTGAGTCAGTTACCAATCCTTGTCGAGAGATCTCCTCAGATGATGCTCGAAAATTGCGGGATGGTGTTCAAGTTGGTGAGGTATTAGAGATAGAATCCACACCGAAAAGTGCTGGACGCATTGCGGCTCAAACAGCAAAACAGGTTGTTTTGCAACGGTTGCGCGAAGCAGAGCGCCATGTAATCTATGATCAATTCGTTAGTAAAGGGGGTGAAATTGTCGCCGGGACAATTCAATCCATACAGCCCAAACAAATCTATATCGGTTTAGGCAGGACAGAGGCGATACTTCCCCTCATTGAGCAGGTGGCTAATGAGCATTACCGCGTAGGACAGCAACTTAGATTCTACCTTTTGGAGATAAGTCAAGGGGTTAGAGGGCCTCAGATAATAGTTTCTCGTTCCCATCCAAATTTACTGCGTCGCCTTTTTGAACTGGAAATCCCCGAAATTCATAGCGGTGTTGTGGAGTTAAAAGCTATAGCGCGAGAGGCTGGGCACCGAAGCAAGGTGGCAGTGTCAACTCCGCAAGAAGGCGTCGAACCTATAGGTTGTTGTCTTGGACCTCGGGGCATTAGGCTACAAAGTATTATTAACGAACTAAATGGTGAAAAAATAGATGTAATTCAGTGGCACACTGACCCCAAGATATTTATTTCTAATGCCCTCAGCCCAGCTCAAGTAGTGAGCATCGAACTAAATGAGGCAGAGAACACAGCTACTGTGATTGTTCCTGATAAACAACTATCTCTGGCTATAGGCAAAGAGGGGCAAAATGCTAGGTTAGCAGCAAAACTCACCGGTTGGCGGATTGACATTAAGAGTACCTCTGCCGCTGAAGTGGAAACAGCGGGTTTACCCCAAGCTGCCCCTGAGGGGTTAGAAAGTGGCGAATTGCTTTCTGCTGTATCAAGTCAAGCTCAAGCATTAGAGCCAGCTAGTGAGGGCGAAGTGGAGGATATAGCTACACTTTTAGCCAGTGATGAATTTAGAGTGGCTACGGAAACCCCTTCTGTGGGGCCTGAGGAGAAACCGCAAATTCGCTTTGCCGAAGATATTTTACCCAGCAAGCCAAAAGTAGAAATACTGGGTAGGAAAAAGGAGGCAAAACCGGGGAAAGGCAAATCTAAAGCCAAAGGACTTAAAAGGGGAAAGTCCTACTTTAAGGACGATGCGCCGGAAGAATAAACATATACCACAACGTACCTGTGTTGCTTGTCGACAAAGGAGGGACAAAGGGGATTTGATTCGTTTGGTACACATCGGTGACGGGATTGTCGAGGTAGATATATCTGCCCGGAGACCAGGCCGAAGTGCTTATTTATGTCCCAAAAAGGATTGCTGGGAGATAGGGCTAAAGCGAAACCACTTGGAACGAGCTTTGCGAACGAGGCTTAGCACTAATAGTCGCCAAGCTTTAATAGACTACAGCAATAACTTGCCAGGGGAGGGCCAGGTTTGAGTAATAAAAAAATGCAGCCGGTGGATAATCAGAAAGAGACAAATCAATCAGCTTTGCTCCAAATTGAGCTTTCACCTTCCATGACTGTAAAACAATTAGCCGATGCTCTAAAAGTAGAGCCTGTGAAAGTTATTAAGCAGCTTATGCGGAAGGGCATTATGGCCAATGTTAACCAGAGCATTGATTTTGATACCGCTGCTATGCTGACACCGGATTTTGGCTATAGAGCTCAAGAGAAGGTAGAGCATCTAGTCTTGCCTTCCCTTAAGAGTACAGGAGATAAACTCCAAATCCGTCCCCCGGTGATCACTGTAATGGGCCATGTTGACCACGGTAAGACAACTCTCCTTGATGCCATCAGGAAAACTAATGTAACTGCTCGTGAGGCAGGAGCTATTACCCAACATATTGGTGCTTATCAAGCTACAGTAGACAGGCGCAAAATTACCTTTCTCGATACGCCGGGACATGAAGCTTTCACTGCTATGAGAGCTCGTGGGGCACAGGCAACAGATATCGTTGTCTTGGTGGTTGCTGCTGACGATGGCGTCATGCCTCAGACCGTGGAGGCTATAGACCATGCTAAGGCTGCCGAAGTACCTATAGTAGTGGCCATCAATAAAATTGATAAACCTAATGCCGATCCCGAGCGTGTAAGGCAACAGCTTGCCGATTTGGGGTTAATTATTGAGGAATGGGGTGGCGATATCGTTTGTGTTCCCATCTCAGCTAAAAAGGGCCAGGGAGTCTCAGATTTGCTGGAAAACTTATTCCTTGTTGCCGATATATTAGAGCTAAAAGCTGACCCTAATTGTGCCGCGGAAGGCGTGATTATTGAAGCTAAGCTAGATAAAACTAAAGGCCCCTCGGCTACTTTCTTGGTTCAGAAGGGCACTCTCGAACTGGGCAATGTTGTAGTAGTTGGCAATACCTGGGGCAAAATCAAAGCTATATTCACTGATAAAGGAAGGAGAATTAGGAAAGCTGAGCCATCGGCCCCGGTTGAAATTCTTGGCCTAAATGACGTGCCAAGGTCAGGGGAACTCTTTACTGTAGTTGCTGATGAGCACCAAGCACGAGGCATTGTGGATAAACATGAAGCTGCGAGAGCCCATGCGCCTTTAAGTTTGAGTACCCTTTCTAGCCAAATAAGTGACGGGCGAGTAAAAGAACTCAATATAATTTTGAAGGCAGACGTTCAGGGTAGCATCGAACCAATAAAGAACTCTATAGAGCGATTGAGCACAGAAAAGGTGAGGGCTAAGGTTATACACGCTGCTAGTGGCAGCATCACAGAGAGTGATATACTTCTGGCTTCAGCTTCTAAAGGCATTGTTATAGGTTTTAATAGCGACCCGGCGCCAGGAGCACAACAGCTAGCCGAAACGGAAGGGATAAGTATTCGGAGGTATGATGTAATCTACAAATTGGAGGAGGATGTAGGGAGGGCATTAAAGGGGATGCTCGAGCCAACCTATGCTGAAGTGCTTGGAGGACGTGCTGCGGTACGAGCTATATTCCCCAGTAGCAAACTAGGCAAGGTAGCAGGAGCTTATGTTAAGGAAGGCAAGATATGGCGGGATGCCAAAGTCAAAGTATTGCGGCAAAATGAGGTGGTCTGCGAATCTCGAATCTCCAGTTTAAAACGTTTTAAAGAAGATGTCACTGAAGTAGTGGCTGGCCTTGAGTGTGGTGTAGGTATAGAGGGGTTTACCGATTTCTATATCGGCGACATTATCGAGCTTTATAGAAAGGAAACGGTAAGCTAGGGCAACAAATGTCATTCTGAATGGAACGAAATGGAATGAAGAATCCCTGAGATTCATAGGAGGCTTAGATGTCTAGACGTACTGAGCGACTAAGCAAAGTTATCAAGCAAGAAATCAGCCAGTTACTGGAGCGTGAGGTTGACGATCCAAGGCTGAATAATCTTATCTCAGTAACGGAAGTTTCAGTTTCACCTGACCTTAGGTATGCTAAGGTATTTGTTAGCATCTTGGGGAACGAAGCGAATAGAACAGATATGTTAACAGGTTTTAATACTGCCTCCGGATTCCTACGCAAGAAATTAGCTTCACGTTTAGGGTTAAAGTGCACTCCGCAACTTAGCTTCCATTATGATGATTCTATTGAGCGGGGAGCAAGGGTGCTCAAGTTAATCGAGCAAATTGGTAATACTAAATAGCCTAAGCTTTTGTAGGACAGGACTCGGAGTATTGACATTAGCACATATAATAAGCTAAGGTAGATATGTGCTAGTTAAGCAGAAAGGGGGTAATTTATTATGCAAGCGTATTGCTTTAAGTGCCGTATGAAGAGGGATATCAAAAATCCAACTTCTATCACTCTTAAGAATGGGAGGCCAGCAATTCATGGAACCTGTTCTGTATGTGGGACCAAGGTATTTAGAATCGGTAAGGCTTAAATTTACCTAGAGTGGCAGAGAGAACCAAAGAAGACAACCTTTGGCCAGTTTCTTCGTAGTGCTAGAATAAGCTAAATAGCGCGGTTCTATTTTTGCTTTTTGAGTTACTAAAGCTATATAGCTATTAGCAAATAACGCCTTTATTTTATTAGAAAGGAGGAAAGGGAAGTTATGGGAACGATAAATGTAGCTATCATAGGTGTTGGTAATTGTGCCTCCTCACTTGTTCAGGGAGTTTACTATTATAAAAATGCTGCAGTAGATGAGTTTGTCCCGGGGCTGATGCATATCACTTTGGGTGGGTATCACATAAGCGACATAAACTTTGTGGCTGCATTCGATATTGACAAAAACAAAGTGGGTAAGGACTTAGCTAAAGCTATTTACACTTCGCCTAACAATACTTTCAAGTTCTGTGATGTACCTAAAACCGGTGTCAAAGTGGAGCGCGGCATGACTCATGATGGGCTGGGCAAATATCTCTCTAAAATTATTACCAAGGCCCCAGGCTCAACAGCCGATGTAGCAGGTATTCTTAAAGAGACTAAAACCGATGTGGTGCTCAATTATTTGCCAGTGGGAAGCGAAGAGGCCACTAAATGGTATGTGGAGCAAGTTCTGACTGCTGGCTGTGGCTTTGTCAATTGCATACCAGTTTTCACTGCTCGTGAGCCTTATTGGCAAAACCGGTTTGCCGAAAGGGGGTTACCTGTTATTGGTGACGATATCAAGTCTCAAGTTGGTGCTACAATCACTCATCGTGTATTAACCAGGCTTTTCCGTGATCGTGGCGTTAAATTAGAGCGAACTTATCAACTGAACTTTGGTGGCAATACTGACTTTTATAATATGTTGGAGCGGGAACGTCTAGAATCCAAGAAAATTTCCAAGACAAATGCCGTTACTTCTCAGTTAGATTATGATATGGGCCCTGACAACATCTACGTGGGCCCCAGTGATTATGTCCCTTGGCTGGCAGACCGCAAATTTTGCTATATAAAGATGGAGGGACGCACTTTCGGCGATGTCCCCTTAAATCTGGAATTGAAAATGGAGGTATGGGATAGCCCTAATTCAGCCGGGGTGGTTATTGATGCCATAAGGTGCTGTAAATTAGCTCTAGACCGTGGGTTGAGTGGAACTATCGTGGCGCCTTCAGCTTACTTTATGAAATCCCCTCCAATTCAATATTCTGATGATGAAGCTCGCTTAAGGACTGAGGCATTTGTCGCGGGAGAAGAGCAAGAGGAGCCAGTTTCATTACCTGCCCCACAGCCAATTGAGCTTAAGGAATAAATCCTGCTTCCACGGCAAAACTGCTAACCTCAGGCTATGTAGCTTAAAAAGAACTGAGCATGGCATTGTCTTGCTTGGTGAAATCTAATAAGGGCTGGCAAAACCGGGCGGTCTAAAATGGTAAGCTTGGTGGTAACATTAGGTTCTGGAGCAATGGATATCTATTCTCAGAAACTTGCTGAGAAACTGGATGTTCCTAAAGTCTATACGGATATCTACCAGAGGATTGCTAGGCGCCTTAATATCTCCTGGCTCTCACGAGAGGCATTAAAAGCCATCAGAGAGGATTGGAGCTTTGTGAAGGCGCTAAACAAATTGAATGGCATAGTCCACTTGCCCAATCAACACCTGGGACGATACGGAAACTTTCTTAAAATACCCTACATCATAACTGTGCATGACCTCATAAGGTATTTT
Organism: Dehalococcoidia bacterium; assembly: GCA_030626915.1. Classification (GTDB taxonomy): domain Bacteria; phylum Chloroflexota; class Dehalococcoidia; order GIF9; family AB-539-J10; genus JAUWHW01. Next base: position 1,669 of record DAOUTC010000025.1, on the reverse strand, counting down.
GACCTTAAGGGGTACGGGACATATATCCACCGGCCTAATTTTAGGGACAAATTTTACCTAAGCCTTGATTACAAAGGTATCAAAAAGGCAGCGAGAATAATAGCAGTATCCCAGGCAACAAAAAACGACCTAGTGCATTACCTTAAGATACCAGGTGAGCAAATAAAGGTTATCTACGCTGGCATCAATCACACTGTTTTCAAGCCGTCACCTCATCTTAGTAACTTTGAATATCCTTACATTCTCTTCGTTGGCTCAGAGCATCCCAGGAAGAATCTGCCGGCCCTGCTCAGGGCATTTAAAAGACTCAAAGAGCAACCAAGCTTTAAGAATCTAAAGCTGGTCAAAGTGGGCAAGGCTGGCGGGCCAGAGGCAGATTTTAGAAGGCAGTCTACGAAGGTTATAAATTCTCTAAACCTAGATGGAGAGGTAATATTCACCGAAGTTATTTCTAAAGAGGACTTGAGAGCCTATTACTCTAATGCTGAGTGCTTTGTTCTTCCTTCCCTGTATGAAGGTTTTGGTTTCCCTCCTCTTGAGGCGATGGCTTGTGGCTGCCCGGTGATAACCTCTGATAGCTCTTCATTGCCAGAGATAGTGGGTGAGGCAGCAATCAAGGTTTCCCCTCACAATATTGAGGGACTAGCAGGAACCTTAGAGGAAATCCTTACTAATCGGCAGCTTAGGGAAAGCCTTATTGCCAAAGGAGTAGGGCAAGCTGCCAAATTCTCCTGGGAGCAAACGGCAGAAAAAACTCTCGAGGTTTATAAAGAGGTAGAGGGAAGCTTTAGCTAAAACCTTTCGCTTGGCTTTAAGTAAAAATTTAACTGATCCTTTATTATATCTCCCAATTTATGCGAAACCTCAAAACCCAATTGCCGAATCTTTCGAGTATCTGAGAGTAGTATCGGGACTTCAGCCGGCCTAAACTTGCGTGAGTCAAACTCTATTGATATTTTCCCCTTGTCTGTATAGACCCAAATTCCCTCGTCCTCTAAGGCAAATTCTAATTCGTCGGTTAGCAATAGTTGATCCACATTAGTTTTATCAAAGCTTAAGCCGAACATTTCGTCATTGTTTCTTTGTAGCGGATCTAGCACAGTTTTTCTATTAGTTTCGTTTATAGTTTCGATCTTTTCTACCCTCCACCCAACGCTCTCCAAAGCTAATAAAATATAGCTCAGAACAGAGTTTGTTCGCATCGAACCTTGATTATAAACCTCCCCGGTATTGCCCTTTTCGGCAAGAAGGCAATAGCCTTTCACAATATCATCTATATGGCTCCAGTCCCTAAAGGCATTAACATTCCCTATCAATATTTTACTACTTTCTTTAAGCTTTAATTTCATAACTTGGTTTGTTATGGTGGAAGTCACAAACATATTGCCGCGTCCAGCACCCTCAGTATTGAAACTTCTGGAAACAATGGCCTTTAAGCCGTAAATATTATGGTAGCCGCGCATCAAGTAATCAGCTTGTACTTTGCTAATAGCATAAGGTGATTGAGGCCTGAGGGGATTTTCCTCACTTATAGGCAATTCAGGCATTCTTGCTGGTGAAGGAACTATGCATCCATATTTCTTTAATGCTCTGCTATATTGTAGTTGGGATGAGAATATCAGGCCATATTCCTCACTAGAGCCAGCAAAAACCACTGTTGGATCGAGAT
>DAOUTC010000086.1 GCA_030626915.1 Dehalococcoidia bacterium | reverse complement strand
TATCCCTGGGAAAAGATTTCCACGATTATAAATGCCACCACAGGAATGGAGCTAGATAAGAGGCAGTTGCAAAAAATGGCTTTAAATATTACAAACAAAGCTAGAGAATTTAACCTGCGTGAAGGGATGGATAAGACGGCTGATACATTACCAAAGAGATTTTTTGAACAGAAACTTGAAGATAGTGGTAAAGTGCTTCCAAGAACCGATTTTGACAGGATGCTATCTGATTATTACAGGCTTAAAGGATGGTAAATGTCTCTCCATAAAAGAAATATTAGAGCACAGGGGGGCAATTTAGCCACTGCTCCAGATAGGTTAAATAGAACCAAAGAGAAGGTAGAGGAGAATCGAAGAAAAAATGGGTAATCCCAGTATAAGTTTTTTGGCGAAAGATGAAATAGAAGATATCCATAACGCTTCATTGGAAGTATTGGAAAATACTGGCATTAGAACTGCGAGCAAGGAGGCCATCGATATTTTAAGGCAAGCTGGAGCGAATGTTGATTATGCGAAAAATCAAGCCACTATTCCCAGAAATTTAGTTGAAGAAGCATTGAGGAGAGCTCCTAAAACTATAAAACTTTGTGCTAGAGACCCAAAGTATGACTTTGTATTAAATAAAAAAGAACCACATTTTACCACGAGCGGATTTGCACCTTACATAACAGACTGGGAAACTGGTGAGCGTAGACTTTCTACCAGTGAAGACCTTGCTCGTTGGATAAGAGTGGTAGATTATCTTAATAATTTGCATCTTACCTGGATGTCGGTGGTCGCCAATGATGTGCCAGCACCTATGCGAGGCTTAATCGAGCTTGTTACTGCTCTGAGAAACACAGGAAAGCATGTTGAGCCCGAAGCGTTTGATGCCAGGGAAGCTCAATATGAAATTGAAATTGCTGCTGCCATTGTTGGTGGTAAGGAGCAGCTTAAGAAAAGGCCAATTATTTCAGCAATTCAGTCTCCTATTTCTCCTCTTAGATATGAAAAGGGTTCAATAGAAGCTGCTATAGAATTTGCTAAGGCTGGTGTTCCTGTTGTCTCTCTGACTATGCCTTTAGCTGGCGAGACAAGCCCAGTTACACTGCTGGGAACAGCAGTTATTACCAATGCTGAGAATTTAGGGAACTTAGTTATACTTCAATTTGCCAGTCCTGGGGCACCTGTAATATATGGCGCTTCATCTACAGTCGCAAGTCCCAGAACAGGTGCATGCATGATAGGCGCACCTGAACGTAGTATGATACATATGGCCCTGGCTGAATTGACCCATTACTATGAGCTACCGTGTATGTTAGCTGGTGGGAATTCTGACTCCAAGACCCCAGATATGCAAGCTGGTTTTGAGAAAGCTATGACTCTTACAACACTCATACTAATGAGAGGCGTGGACATTGTTGATGGTTTAGGAGCGATAGACTCAGCAAATACTATGTGTCCGGAGGCTCTGGTTATTGATAACGAAATCGCAAGTGGAGTTATGAGGGCATGCCGTGGGTTTGAAGTAAATGATGATAATTTAGCATTGGATGTCATTCACGAAGTTGGTCCTGGCGGCATCTTTTTAGGGCAAAAACATACTTTAAAGCATTACAAAACAGAGATTTGGTTGCCAGAGATTAGTGACAAAAATACCTATGAAACCTGGCAGAAGATGGGTTCCAAGCCGATGGATAAAGTGGCTAAAGAAAAAGTTAAAGAAATATTGGCTACTCATAAGCCTGCGCCTATTTCAGAAGATGTTGAAAAGGAAATTTCTCAGATTTTAAACAGAGCCGAAGCGGAGTTCTTGAAAAAGTTGTAGTTTTCCGCAAAAAGCGTGTAATAAAGCGATGAGACTTTTGGGAGATGTGAAGGGGATAATGGTCAGAGATATGGGGGAAGGAGGTTTAGTTTTTGCTAGCGTATAGTTTAGCGGGTTTTTTCGCTTGGATTTTAGCTGAAAGTGATGATAAGCTATTATATATCTATAATATGTATAGGAGGTGTAAAAATGTAGGAGGTGAAAAGGAGATAGCAGGAAATCATAATAAAAAAAGGAGGATATTAGTATGAAGGTAAAAAATTTCTTAAGAGGCAAGTGGGTAGCACATAGCTTCATTGCAGGTGCTCTAGTTTTGCTTCTTCTGGTTGCTTTCTTGCCTGGCTGTGTTCCTGCGCCGGAAGAAGAGGTAACTCCTCCGCCGGAAGAAGAAGTAACTCCTCCACCGGAAGAAGGACCGTATGAAAAGTATGTGGCTTCCCTGTCGGAAGGGTGTTTTCCTGTGCCGCGTGAGTGTTTTGAGCAGGCTCGAGAAGAGGGCAAACTACGTATATATGACTGGGCTGCATGGTGGCCTGAAGAGCTATATACGGACTTTGAGAAGGAATTCGGCATTGAGATAATCAGGGATAATTATGGGGACTATGATGAGGCGCGCACAAAAATGCTGCTATATCCCGATATACCATACGACATTGTCCAGGCACCTCCGAGAACGCAGGTAGAACTGCGAGAGAGGGGCATCGTTGTCGAATATAATCATGACTGGATACCCAATGTGAACAGATACATAGACTCTGTGTGGGCGCAGCAGGAGTGGGACCCCGGTTACAGGTATTTTGTACCTACCAGCCTAGGAACTAATGCTTTTTCCATCAACGCGCTCTATATTGATGAAAATCATCCTCTTCTTCCTTCCTATGCTTTTCTATTCGAAGCCACTGAGGCATTTTCAGGCAGGCTAGTCATGAGGGATAGTATGTATCGCGTCATTGCGCATGCGCTAAAATACCTTGGCTATTCCCTCAATACTGTTGATGAAGGGGAATTGATGGAGGCCAGAGATCAACTGATGAAGTTAAAACCACATATAATGGAGTTTTCAGGCTGGCCAAAGAGAGAAGTGATGGCAGATGAGTGCTGGGTAATGTGCGGAGTAACTAATGACTTTTTAGGCATGTCGAGAGTGCATGATCCGCCAGGAGTCCTTAAAGCCATTCTGCCGCCGGAAGGATGCTTTCTGTCGCCAACTGGTAACATAATTCTTAGAGGTGGTCCTAATCCAGCAGCGGCTCACCTTTGGAACAATTACCTTTACCGCCCTGAGAACTTTGCTAAGTTAATTGAACTAATCGCCTATAGTTATCCTCACACGGGAATCGATGACCTTCTCTCCGAAGAAGTAAGGGCGTGGGCAAAAATTGATCCAGAATACCTAAAAAAATGTGAAATTTTAAAGCCTGAGGCCTATACAGGTAAGGGGGAGGAGATAAGGTCAGAAATATGGAAAGAGCTGAAGGCCTAAACTGCGGAAATGGGAGAGAGTGGGTCAGTCCACTCTCTCCCAAAGGATAAATATCATTGGAGTGGTTTAAATTAAATGCTGGCTTCTAAAGTTGTGGGAGGGGCAGCAGGGAATTTGAGGGAAAAAGCAGGAAAGTTCCTAACTAAACAAGCTTACTTACCCTATGTAGGACCTATTTCACTCTGGATTATTTTCTTTGTATTCGCTCCCATGGGGGTCATACTATATTTCAGTTTCGTAAGAACAGGAGTTTATGGTGAAATCATACACGAGTTTACTCTTGATAACTATCGGGATTTGTTTCAAGGCGCGCACGGGGTGATTCTTGTCCGGTCGCTTCTTTTTGCCTTGGTGACAAATATAGTATGCCTGTTGATAGGCTATCCCCTGGCTTATTGGATTGCAAAGTACGGAGGCAAATTTAAATTCCTTCTTCTATGCCTTGTAATTATACCCTCCTGGGTATGCTACCTCCTCAGACTATATGCTTTAAGGTTGCTAACCGGATACCCAGGAATCATAAATAATGCCCTTCTAAATCTTCATTTAATTTCATCTCCTGTGGAGATACTATTCACTCCAACTGCGGTAGTGCTTGGTTTAATTTATATATGGCTTCCTTTTATGGTTCTGCCTATTTATGCTTCGCTGGAGGGTCTTGACCCCTCTTTATTAGAGGCGGCTATAGACCTGGGTGCAACTCCACTGCGGAGGTTTTTCACCGTGACCTTGCCTTTAACTAAAGGCGGGATATTTGCAGGCACAATATTGACCTTCATCCCGGCTTTCGGCGACTGGCTTTCCCCCCTGGTATTGGGTGGGAACAAAGTTTTGATGGCCGGGAGCCTGGTTCGGCATTACTTTATAGTGGTAGGGAATTTTTCCGCAGGCTCTAGCATAGCCACAGCTTTAACTGCTGTAGTTGTTCTTATAATGTACCTTTGTATAAAATTGGGAGGTGAGGAAGCGATAGAGAGGATAGTATGAAATCGCGGAACATAACAGGTAAAATACTGCCACTGGTATCCATTCTAGTTTACCTCTTCCTGTGGGTGGCAGCCATTGTTCTTATTGTTTACTCCTTTAGCAATGATAGCTTTGGTATTAGATGGACTGGCTTCACCCTAAAGTGGTATTCCAATGTTTTTAATGATGCCTTGGCTATGGGTGCGCTTAAAAGCAGCCTCTTCATTTCGTCTGTTACTGTTGTTGTGTCTACTATAGCAGGAACTTTAGCAGCGTATGGCTTATATAAGTATGAATTTCACGGTAGGCGTGTTTTAAGGATGTCTACCTTGCTGCCTATTACAATACCTTATGTAGTAACGGCAGGAGCTTTGCTGGTCTTTTTCACCAAGGTGATTCATATTCCCTTAGGGTATCCAGCTATCATCATAGCTCATATTAGCTTCAGTACCCCTTTAGCTGTATTTGTTGTTCTGGGCAGGATGGCGAGAATTGACTGGACTTTAGAAGAAGCCTCGACGGACCTCGGTGCAGATGGGCTAACCACCTGGAGGAGAATAACTATACCACTGCTGCTGCCCGCAATTCTCTCTTCTGCAGCGTTAATCTTTCCCTGGTCTTTTAATGACTTTACCATCACCTACTTTGTGGCTGGGGTTGGCACCATGACTTTACCTATTTATGTTTTTTCACTACTTCAATATTCTCTGACCCCGGTAATCATTAACGCTATTAGCACGGTTTTCGTAGCAGTTCCAGTTATTGGCATGTTGCTGATGAACTTTTTACAGAAGAAAGAAGTAGCATGATATGATATGAGGAGAGAAGCGATGGAAAATAGAGAAAGTATACCTTGTGTAGAGTTAAGGAATGTGGTCAAAAGATTTCCTGGCGTCACTGCTGTGGACCATGTCAGTCTAAAGGTAGAACAGAGGAAAGTATTTTCCCTTTTAGGTCCCAGCGGTTGTGGAAAGACTACCGCTCTGCGGCTGGTGGCTGGATTGGAGACCCTGGATGAAGGGGATATCTTAATTGATGGTAAGGTGATTAATGATGTTCCACCATACTATAGAGATTGCAGTACAGTATTTCAAACTCTGGCTCTTTTTCCTCACATGACGGTAGAGGGGAATATAGCCTATGGCCTGGAGCGAAGAAAGGTTTCCAAAGATGAAATAGGAAAAAGGGTGGGGG
>DAOUTC010000076.1 GCA_030626915.1 Dehalococcoidia bacterium | reverse complement strand
ATTACCTCCAATTAGCTTTATTTGATATTACTATCATAGGTTTAAACACGTGACCTGTCAAGATATACTTGGCTATAAGTATTGATTTATAATCATAGGTAATATACATTATTATTCAAAGAAAGGGGGTGCTCAAAGATGCCAGAAGTAGTAATCGGCAAGGTAACCGATTTTTTTGCCAGGCCAGTGGTGGCTGGTGTGGAGCTAAGTGGCACATTGAGAATAGGTGACAAAATCCACATCAAGGGCGCTACTACGGATATGGAACTTATCGTGGAATCCATGCAGATTGACCGTGTTGACATCACTGAGGGCAAAGCTAGTGACCTTGTCGGCATAAAAGTCCCTGAAAGGGTAAGGCGTGGTGACACAGTATATAAGGTTACTGAATAGCCTTAACTAAATTTGCCATTTCAATAGCGCTTACTGCGGCAGCAAAGCCCCTGTTGCCTTCTTTAGTTCCTGCCCTTTGGATAGCTTGCTCCAGGGTGTCAGCAGTAATTACGCCTTGTATTATTGGTAACCCTGTATCCAGGCTTATTCTAGCTATTCCTCTGTTTACCTCGGAAGCTACATAGTCAAAGTGCGGAGTCCCGCCGCGGATTACAGCGCCAAGGCATATTACAGCGTTATATTCACCGCCTTGGGCTAGTTTCTTAGCTATCAGCGGAATTTCAAAACAGCCCGGGGTCCAAGCAATATCGATATCCTTCTCATCAACGCCATGGCGTAACAAAGCGTCTCTCGCTCCTTCAAGCAACCTGCTGGTTATCAACTCGTTAAATCGGGAAACAACCACAGCAAATTTAAGACCTTTTCCTATTAATATTCCTTCGTAACGTTTAGTCATCGATTACCTCCTCTACACCTAGAAGGTGTCCTAGTTTTTTTTGCTTGGTTTCTAGATAATGAATGTTATAAGGATTGGATGGAGCTATTAGTGGTACAATCTTCACTATCTTAAGTCCATAGCTCTCCAGACCAACCACCTTTTTGGGGTTATTGGTAAGTAGCCGAATATTATGTAAACCTAAATCAGCCAGAATTTGAGCCCCGACACCGTAGTCTCTCAAATCAGGGTCAAAGCCTAAAGCTACGTTAGCTTCCACGGTGTCCATTCCTTGGTCTTGGAGAGCATAAGCGCGCAGTTTATTATGCAGTCCGATTCCCCTTCCCTCTTGTCGCATATAGAGAAAAACTCCTTTGCCTTCTTCAGCTATGCTTTGCATCGCCAACTTGATTTGACCACCACAATCACATCTCAAACTGCCAAAGACATCTCCAGTAAGGCATTCACTATGGACACGTACTAATACTGATTCATCTCCTGATATGTCGCCTTTAACTAAGGCAACATGCTCAGCGGCATCAACATTGCTCTTGTAAACCATAGCTATAAATTCGCCAAACTTGGTAGGTAACTTAGCCTCAGCTACTTTTTGTACTAACTTTTCATGACGAAGGCGGTAAGCAATCAAATCTGCAATGGTTACAATCTTTAACTCATACTTAGAGGCCATAATCTCAAGCTCAGGCAACCTCGCCATAGTACCATCCTCATTCATAATCTCACATATGACACCAGCGGGGTAAAGTCCAGCTAGCTTAGCTAAATCAACAATAGCTTCGGTGTGTCCCGCTCGTACCAATACTCCTCCTTCCTTGGCTCGGATAGGAAATACATGCCCTGGGCGGGCTAAATCATCTGGGCTACTATCTGGGTCGAGCACTGTTTTTATAGTTTGCGCTCGATCAAAAGCAGAAATTCCGGTAGTTACTTTGTTCTTCGCCTCAATAGATACTGTAAAGGCGGTAGAATGTCTTGAGGTATTATCTTGAACCATTAGCGGTATCCCCAATTCATCAAGTCTCTGCTTGATGATAGGAAAGCAAATTAATCCCCTAGCGTACTTGGCCATAAAATTTATAGCCTCAGGAGTGACCTTCTCTGCCGCCATTGCCAGGTCACCTTCGTTTTCACGGCTTTCATCATCAACGATGATGACAAACTTGCCTGCTCTTATATCTTCAATTGCCTCTGGTATGCTGGCTAACATTTCTCACGAATTCCATATTCTTCAAGGAAGTCGAAGGTTAAGCCCTGGCTGCTTCCTTCCTTAAGCCGCTCCACATACCTGGCTATAACATCTACCTCTAAATTGACCCTATCACCAGGTCTTTTGCTACCTAAGGTGCTATGTTCCAGGGTGTAGGCTATTAAAGATACAGTAAAGGAAAAATCATCAAGCTTTGCAATGGTAAGGCTAGCACCATCAACAGCTATGAACCCCTTATTAGCTATATAGGGCATCAGCTTGGTGGGGACTGCAATCCTCATAATATGTGCTGCTTCTTCAGGAGTTACCGAGATTATTTCTCCTACGTCATCAACATGGCCCAATACCAAATGACCTCCAAGCCTTCCACCCATTACAAGCGCTCTTTCCAAATTTACCTGAGTGCCGTAGTGGAGTTCACCAAGATTGGTACGGTGCAATGTCTCTGGCATAACATCAGCGCTAAAGGTGTTACTGCTTAGTGAGGTGACTGTTAGGCAAGCTCCATTAACAGCTATGCTATCGCTTATTCTCATCCCTTCAAGCACCTTTTTGGCTTCAATGAGTAAACGATGTGAGTTTGTTTCCCTGACTATGCCAACTTCCTCAACTATCCCGGTAAACATGCTACCACTGTACAAAATCTATGATTTTTGCTGTGCTTCTCTCTTCATATATCCACTGACCAGTATATTATCGCCGAAGTTCCCAATGTTAACCCGCTCAAGGCATAAAGCTTCAACCACGCTATCAACTCCATTTCCGCCTACTGCAGTCTTAGCTTGACTACCACCAATGATAATCGGCGAAATGAAAGCCAGCACTTTATCCACCAGCCTATGGTCAAAGAGAGAGCCCAGGAGCTTGCCTCCTCCTTCTACTAAAACAGTGACCATGCCTCGCTTCCCTATCACCTTAAATAATTCCTCTAAGTTTACCAGCCCCTCTATCCCCGGTAATTCCAGCACCTCAACTCCAATTCGGGTAAGTTTTTCTTTCTTTTCCGAATTAAGAGGTTCAACTACTGCAAGCAAAGTTTTTCCTGGTTGCTTAAAAAGCTGGGCCCCCAGTGGTGTTCTCCCATTGCTATCAACAATGAGACGTAGCGGTTGTGTCTTTGGTTCACCACCTTTGCCACAACAACCTCTGGCGGTAAGTCGAGGGTTATCAGTGATGACAGTATTCACCCCTACCATTATGACGTCGGCAATATGACGCAAGGCATGCACATAATTTCTCGCTTCCTCATTACTTATCCATTTGGAATGGCCAGTTCTAGTAGCAATCTTGCCATCAAGGCTCATGGCAAATTTAGCAATAACAAAAGGCAAGCCTGTGGTGATAAATTTAATATAGGCCTCATTTATTTCGTAAGCCTCCTCTGGGTACACGCCGGTATAAGTTTTGATGCCAGCCGCATTTAGCTCTCTTATCCCACGGCCTGAAACTGATGGATTGGGGTCCAGCAACGCTATATAAACTTCTGAAATACCAGCGGTGATTATAGCTTGGGTGCAAGGTGGAGTGCGCCCGAAGTGACAGCAAGGTTCTAGGGTAACATACATAGTGGCACCTTTTGCCTTTTCACCGGCTTGCCGAAGTGCTATCACTTCGGCATGGTCTGAGCCAGCAGGCTGTGTGTATCCTCTGCCCACAACCAGTCCATCTTTGACCACCACAGCCCCCACCGCTGGGTTAGGATTGGTATGCCCCATAGCTAATCTAGCTAAAGATAGAGCGCGCCTCATATATTCTGTGGGTGACATTAGCTATCTAGCGCTCCTTGTTAAAGCTCTCATAATATCTAGTGGCAGTGGGCTCAGTTTGCCCCTGATATTTACTTCCTAAACCAGATGAACCATATACCCTTTCCGCAGGTGAAGTCAAACGGATGAAGGAGATTTGACCAATAGCCATTTTATAATACAGGGTTACTGGCAGCTTGGCTACATTGGACAACTCAAGGGTAAGATGTCCATGCCAACCAGGGTCAACATAGCCAGCAGTGGAGTGAATCAAGAGCCCAATTCTACCCAGGGAACTCTTACCCTCAAGCCGACCTACAATATCGTCAGGCAAGGTAATGGATTCCAATGTGCTGGCTAAAATAAATTCCCCGGCATTTAGTAGAAATGGCTTATCCTCCTCAATTTCCACTGGCTCAGATAAGTCATCTATATTTTGCTTGACATCAATATAAAAAGGTTTACGCCAGTTTTTAAATACCAGAAGCTTATTATCTAAGTGAATATCAACGCTGGCTGGCTGGATACAGCCGGAATTTAGAGGCTCAATAACTATCCTTCCCTTAGCAATCTCTTCTTTTATTGTATGATCGCTAAGCACCATGTTGCCGGCATTGTAACATTGGCTGCAATAATAGTGCAAAAATTGTGTTCGCTCATATGCTCACCGCCCCCTTCCCGTTCATTGCCTCCTTATCAGTTGTTACAAGGGGCGTGAGCGATGAAGCAATCTCTTGCTGGGATTGCCAGGCTTCGACTTGCAATGACACAAAGAATTGCATCACTTATTCCAACCATAAAGGTTTAAAAAATGCTAAAATCAGGTATACGATGAGCATTAACATTACCGTTTATGGCGGAGCAGGAGCCATAGGCGGAAATAAAATTTTTGTACAGGCGGATGATACCACAATATCTTTTGATTTTGGTATTAATTATGCCCTGTGGTCTCAATACTTTGAGGAATATCTCAAACCTCGTGCTGGCAGAGGCTTAACAGACTTATTTGAAATTGGACTTCTTCCCCCGTTGAGAGGTATTTATAGAAGTGAGCTCGAGCCATCCTGGGACGATGTCTGGTCAAGGTTGCGCTCTGAGGTCAGGCAGGTTCGGTTAGACGCAGTTCTCCTTTCTCATGCTCACCTGGACCATAGCGGCCACATATCCTTTCTACACCCCGATATCCCTGTTGTGTGTAGCCCCACTACAGCATTCCTTGCCAAAGCAATCCAGGACTCGAGCAGAGGAGATTTTGAGAAGGAAGTGTGCTATGCCATACCCCGCGAGGAACAAGAACACCTACTTGTCGCTCGTGATTGGCGAAAATATGCTTCAGTTCAAAGACAATTCTGTTTTCCTGATACAACGCTATTATCCCTACAAGCGCAGACTTTCTGGCGGAAGTCAATCGGGGCCAGGAAAATGGATTGTAAGCAACCAAAAGCTGTCAACCAGATTGGCAATCTCAGGCTGAGATGCTTTCCTGTAGACCATTCCATCTATGGGGCAATGGCTTTCGCTATTGAGACAAGCAAAGGATGGATAGTTTACACCGGCGACTTAAGGTTACACGGCAAAACGGGTTATAAGACCAGGGAATTCGCTAACGAGGCAGCAAAACTTAACCCATCTGTGCTCTTGTGTGAAGGGACTAATATTGACGAAGAGCATGATGCGGTAACTGAAGAAGAAGTCCTTCAAAATGCCTTTCAAAAGGTTAAAGAGGCTGCTGGTAAGCTGGTGGTTGCTGATTTCGGTCCCAGAAATCTGGAAAGGCTATTAACCTTCAGGGAGATTGCCAGCCAATGCGGGCGGAAGCTCGCCATTGTACCCAAAGATGCCTATCTGTTGCAATCTCTCCATCTTGTAATGCCTGAAATTCCTGACCCCATCGCTGACAATACTCTGCTTGTGTATGAAGAGGTTAAAAAGACTGTTAGTTGGGAAAGTGACCTGCTGGCTCGTTACGGAAAACAAAATAAAACCGTTTCCCCTGAGGATATCAGGCGTGAGGAGGCAGGTTATATCCTTTGTCTCAGCTTCTGGGACATTAATAAGCTGATTGACATCAAACCAAGGAGAGGTGGGATGTATATCTATTCATCCAGCGAGGCTTTCAATGAAGAGCAGCGTATT
>DAOUTC010000163.1 GCA_030626915.1 Dehalococcoidia bacterium | reverse complement strand
GAAGTTGACTCTGCCAAACCGCCTATGAAAACAAAACCAGACCTTCTTAAAGGGTGGATAGCAACCACTGTGCTTGGAATAATATTGCTGCTGGCTGATATAATCTATTGCGACACGGTCCTAAACAAGCTAGGGATTTGGGAACTAGAGATTTGGAAAACTGTCCCTTGGTATGAGCTTCCTGTGCTGAACACTCCGTTGATGTGGATAGGATATTTCCTGTGCATCGTAGGGTGTTACGGAGTTCTGAAGTGCAGGAACCGCTCTTTGCGGTGGCTCTTTCTGCCTATCGTCTTCAGCCTCGGTGGAGCATCTGCACTCCTAATCTTGATACACAAAGAAAATAACTAAAGCAGTATTTTCAGGAAAGGAGAATAGTAATGGCAGAAAAGATATACTGTTCAAAGTGCGGGCATGAGAATACCAAGGATTCCTCTTTCTGCGTAGTCTGTGGGGCCAAGCTCAGTCCTCTATGCCCAAAATGTGGATTGGCAATACTTCCTTCCGCTCAGTTTTGCCCACACTGCGGGGCAAAGCTATCAGAGGGTGCACGGCCGCTCCCAGAACAGTGGGCTGGCGAAATAGCGCACTTAAGCATTGAACTCCCACTCTCGAAGAGTTGGGGCGCGAGTGTAGAGCCCGATGGTATTGAATGTTTTCTCAAGACAACTGATAAGCTTGGAAACCATGTTATCACGGAAGGCACTTGGAGTGCCAAGCTTTGGCAGGTCGACATACCGTTTCTGTCTACTACGCCGAAGAGAGGTAAATTACTCGCAATCTGGGAGGATGGAGAGCTAAAAAGAGAACATTATCAGCCATTCTTGCTTGGTGTTGCGGCACTATGTCGGTTAGCTTACGGCGACTTCAAACCAAAGCCAGAGCAAATTGGCGACCTAGAGGTTACACTGACGGTTCCCAACTTAGGACAGTTCTCAGCAAGAGAGCCTTGGATTGACTTGAGACCGTGATTTACATTAGGTAGTCTATAAGCAGGATAGTTTCCCGTTTTGGCATAGGCAATATGGTTTGGAAGACTAGCAATATAAAAGTGCTAATTAGAACACAGGAAACTAGATTGTTACAGCTACTTCCACCAGTTCTACATCTTTAGGTATAGCGAGTCCATCTTTCTGTAAAGACTCCAAATAACCTTGTATAGCTTCCTTAGCGCGCTCAAGAGCCTCTTCTTTTGTTCCCCCCTGGGTAACACATCCAGGCAGAGCTGGCACAGTCACTGTATAATAGCCCTCGTTATATTCCAGGACCACTTTATAACTTACCATTTTAACTCCTCAAAGCAGCTTGATGAACTCCTCAACGCTTAAGCCAGCCTGTTCCAATATATTCTCAAGAGTTTTAGGCACTAGAGTCTCCCCAGCATGCATCGGAATAGTCACTCTTCTCTCGGGAAAATCCAAGTGCTTGTAATAGAAGTGAGAGCCCTTCGAGTGATGGAGATACCAACCTGCCCTTAATAATGCTCGCTCTACCTCCTTCCCTGTAATCCTTGGTAGTTTCACTCTCCAGTTTACTCTAATCCTTACTTATTGACAATTGGTAATTACGATAATTCGCCAGAGTCTCCTTCAAGTTATCCCCGCCGAATTTTTCCAGGCAAGCATCAGCTAAAATGATAGCCACCATGGCTTCGCCAATCACCCCGGCAGCAGGAACCACACAAATATCGCTGCGCTCGTAGTGGGCTTTGGCTACCTCGCCGCTGCGAAGGTCTATAGAGGGCAAGGGATGGGGTAAGGTGGCGATAGGTTTAACTGCCCCCCTGACTATTATGTCTTCGCCATTGCTTATGCCGCCCTCAATGCCGCCGGCATAGTTAGTAGCGTGACGCCAGGGAAGAGATTGCTTCGCTTCGCTCGCAATGACATTCTTCGTCGCTGACACTCCTCGCAATGACGAGGAAGGGCCAGGTTCAATAACAT
>DAOUTC010000047.1 GCA_030626915.1 Dehalococcoidia bacterium | reverse complement strand
TAAGTGTTTCCTTTTCGGGAACTATGCCGATTAATTCTTGCTCAATCCTCATTACTCTAACTAGTAAATCCTAAATTCTAATATCTAAGCTCTAAACAAATTCAAAATCCAAATTCCTAATCTTTTAGGATTTAGATATTAGTATTTAGTGTTTTTCTTACTAGCTTATACTAAAAGTGGTAAATTGCCCTGAATAAGCTGACCAATTTATTTCTACCTCTTTGACCTGAGCCCCTGGCGGTCCTATTTTAAGTTGTTCTATTAGTTTCTCTAATTGCTGCTTATTCCCCTCAGCTTGAACCTCTATGGCATTGCCACCGGGTAGGTTGCGTACATAGCCCTTTAATTCCAAATTTCTAGCTATATTCCGTACAAAATAGCGAAAGAAAACACCCTGCACGCGGCCATAAACTAAAGCTTTTAGATAGGCCATCTCTGCCATTTTATAACCTCACAACTATAGGTCTGGCTCTATCCAGCCGATTCAATCCTGCTTGGTGAGATAGCTCTACAGCCTCTTGAAGTTCTACTCTCGAAATTGGCCGTGCTAAACTTGGAATATCATAGGCTTTGTAACAGGGATGATATTGACCCATGATGTTGACATAAGTATTTGTGGAGGTTTTCTTACTAATGAAATTTACCACCTCTTCCGTTCCTGCCAAGTCATGGGGTAAGACTAAATG
The DNA here is from genome assembly GCA_030626915.1 of Dehalococcoidia bacterium. Taxonomy (GTDB): domain Bacteria; phylum Chloroflexota; class Dehalococcoidia; order GIF9; family AB-539-J10; genus JAUWHW01. Next base: position 7,978 of record DAOUTC010000047.1, on the reverse strand, counting down.
ACGCACCAGAAGCCCTCGTTGAGCTACTCCCTCTTCGTTGATATTCAGGTCACCTACTTGACGGTGCATTTCCTTAACTGCTGCTCTATTCACCGCAGGATAGTTTTCAATCCCCGATAGTTCTTTGGCCACTCTTTCATCGCTATACTTCATGTCGGGCATGTAGATATCAATAATGCCATCAAGTATATTTAAAGTCTCTACTGAATCATAACCACCGGAGTTATACACCAGGGGGAGATGTAGCCCTGATTCCGCTGCTATTTCTAGGGCTTCTAGAATCTGGGGAACCACATGTGTAGGCGATACCAGATTTATGTTGTGGCATCTTTGAGCCTGGAGGGAGAGCATCATATAAGCTAACTCTTCCTGGCTTACTCTTTCGCCTTGGCCTAGCTGGCTTATGGAATAATTTTGACAGAAAAGACACCTCAGATTGCAGTTGGTGAAGAAAATAGTACCTGAGCCATGTTTACCTACCAGGGGTGCCTCTTCGCCGAAATGGGGACTATAACTGGATACTACAGCTTCGTGGGATGTGCGACACTTACCAGTCTCTCCCTGGAGGCGGTTTACACTGCAGTGGCGAGGGCAAAGGCGGCAACTTTGTAGTAAGGCCCTGGCTAACTTTATTCTTTCTTTCAGTTCGCCGCTATGATAGAGGTCCAGGTAAGCTGTCACTTAACTATTCCTCGTGTTCCTCAGTGATTACCTTTCTCTTTTTCCTGATTACTTCTACCTCTGTGGGTGGCATGAGCTCGGGGGCTATCTTCGTCTTTTTAGCTCCCTTCTTAGGTTTCTTTGCCTCTCTCCATCTGTAATCTCGCTTACCCATGGCTGCACCTCAATTTTTCCCAGGCAGAGTGTGCTGCCTCCATTTCGGCAGCTTTCTTATTTTTTCCTACGCCTCTGCCCAGTATATTATCCTCTATGAGTACTTCTACAGTGAATTGCTTGTCATGGTCAGGACCAGTGGCTTCTATCACCTGGTACGTTGGTGGCAAAAGTTTCTCGGCTTGAACGAGCTCTTGTAGCAGTGTCTTGTAATCGGGGTTTATCTCTCCACGTTTTGTTTTCTCTAGAAATGGCTTAAGTTGTCTGAGGATGAATTCCTTAGCTTTATATAATCCCTGGTCAAGATACATAGCTCCGATTAGCGCTTCCATGGCATTGGCCAGATTGCTTTGTCTTTTTCTTCCCCCGCTCATCTCTTCACCCTGCCCCAGTAAAAGCCAGTCGCCCAGTTTGAGTGAGAAAGCCACCTTAGCTAATGTCTGGCGACAAACTAAAGAAGCACGAATTGTAGTTAACTCTCCTTCAGATAGCTGGGGGAATTTGTTATATAGCTCTTCAGCCACTATGAAGCCGAGGATAGCATCGCCTAAAAACTCCAGTCGCTCGTTACTGGGCAGAGCGAAGTCGGGATTTTCATTAAGGTAAGAGCGGTGGACAAAAGCTTGCTCCAACCAAGATTGGTTGTTAAAGTATATTCCTAAGGCCCTTTGGCAGGTGTTCCAATCAGTCATATTGCAACTCCCAGCTTTAAGTATAACAGGAAAAACCCCGCGGGTGCACACTCCCTTGTCAAAAGTGAAGACTTATAGTAAACTAGAAATAATACGGAGAAGAGGAGGTGAGTAAATTGCTTGTTTAAAATGCGTATTTCATTTCTCAGGTGCAGCTTTCCTAATTCTGTTCTAATATTGGTGGTCTGTGAATTTATTGTGCTATCGGTAAAATAATAAAGGAGGTAAAATGAAAAAGGGCACGATAGCGAGTATAGTCATCATAGCGTGGGGAATAGCATCAGTCATAATAGGGATAATAGACCCTGTGCTCGTGCTATATACTGGTTTTCCTGGTTGGATAGCAGCCACGCTAATCGCATACTTTCTTTCTCGTCAGGAAGAGAAAGAGGAGGCACGAGCAGAAGCAGGTGAGAAAGGAGGTGCGGTTAAATGATACCTAAGGTTATATGTATTCTTTACCTTATTGCTCTATTAGGGATAGGAGTTATATACAGGAGGGGTGTAAAAACAAGATTAGATTATTATATAGCTGGAAGAAAGTTGACGCCCGTTATATTGGGTTTTTCTTTCGCCACTGCTCTCACCGGTGTGTGGAGTTATATAGGAGCTCCAGGCAGCGGATATGCCTACGGTGTACCAGAGCTTGCCAGTTTTGCTGGCTGGATTCCAGGTGTGGCTATTGTAGCTTATATTTGGGCACCTAGGGTTAGAGCAAAAGCTGCAGAATTGCAAAGTGTTTCTTTTACGGGATTCGTAAGAGATGCGCATAATGGTGGTTATTCGTTGACGGTTCTAATTTCCGTAATTACGTTTGCCGCATACGTTATGACTTTCGTTGCGGCACTCAAGGGTTTAGGTTTGATGTTTGGTCCGATATTGGGACTGTCATATGTACCGGCACTTATAATATGCGGCGCTGTTATAATTGCTTATTCCCTGATGGGAGGGTTGAGAGCAGTTGTTTTAACGGACGTTGTTGGGTTTGGTTTTATGTGTATCGCCTTTGGTGTGAGTGTCTGGCTAATCGCTAGTCATGGGGGAATTGGGGGCTTAGCAGCCCGGATCAATGCATTTAATCCTGAACTTTTACATCCTCCTACAGGAGCTCCATATGGTGCCACTATGGCCAGTATATGGATCTGCTTTCTTGTAATGTATGTTTTCTATCAGGCTCTGCCTCACTATTGGCACTATTACATAAGTCTGGGGTCGTCCACTAGAAAAGGAGCAGCTCTATTTACCTTAATAGCTGTGGGGTCCACTTGCATGGTTCCATTTTTTATCTTTATCGGAATATCTGGACATGTCCTTCTTCCGGCGCCTTTAGCAGACCCAGACAGCGTGATGCCTGTGCTTTTTCAGACCTTCACCAATCCGGCAGTATATGGATTGTTTTCAATAGGGGTCTTTACTGCAATAATGACAACTTTTGATGGCAGCCTGTTAGCAACTACTGCTTGTGTAGATGAGCTGTTTTTCCCTTTGTACAAAAAATATAATCAAACTCCAGCTCAGATGCTGAGATGGGGCCGAATCATAATGTTGGTTCTGTGGGCGGTGGCTGTGTACTGGGCCTCTACATCGCCTCCAGCGCTTATGGTCAGGCTTCTTGTTATTGGCTGGGTTGGTATGTCCTGCGTTATAGCTGGCCCTACACTCTGTTACTTTATCAAGAAAGGGACGAAGTGGGGCGCTTTTTCTGCTATCCTTATCAGTGTGATAGTATATGCTGTGCTGGTTGTGCGTGGCTTACTAGGATGGATAGAGCAAGGATTTGTGGCCTTGGGAGTTTCCATAGCGGTTTATTACATCGCTAGCGCAATTGAAAGAAAGGTAAGCCCGGCAAGCTGAGTGGTAAGAGAGACGGCGTGATACACATGCCTTGAGTGCGCATGTGTATCACGCCTGATGTTGTGGTTAATAGTGAGGAGGTGTATGTGGTGGATTTAACTAAAATTGGAGGGTTGCAGGGCTCACGGCAGTTGATTTAGAGACATTTACATAATAAAATGAATCCGGGGCGAATTTAAGGAGGTTGAAAATGCCGAAGCCAAGTATAGATTTTCTATCTCAAGAGGAAGTAAACACTATTCACAACGCTTCGCTGAAAATATTAGAAGGGACAGGGGTTAAGGTTCGCAGCAAGAAAGCTCTCGATATTCTGGAACAAGGCGGAGCAGACATCGATTATGACACACAAATTGCCAGAATTCCTCCGAGCTTGGTCAAGAAAGCTCTGGAGCTAGCCCCGAAAACTATAAAGCTTTGTGCTAGAAACCCAAAATATGATTTTGTGCTTGATAAACAGCAGCCGCACTATACCACGACCGGGTATGCAGCCCTTATAATGGATTTGGAGACTGGCAAGCGCCGCCCTTCTACAAATAAAGACCTGGCTGATTGGTTACGGGTGGCGGATTACCTCAACAATGTTAGTGTTAACTGGGCCTCGCTGACTCCTACTGAGGTGCCAGCATCGATGCAAGCAATAGTGGAAACGGTTACTTTGCTGAATAGCTCAGAAAAACATGCTCAAACAGAAGCACTCAATGCCACAGAAGCCCGGTATGAAATTGAGATTGCTGCAGCTGTGGCTGGTGGTAAAGAAGAACTTAAGAAAAGGCCTGTTATGTCCGCATTGCAGTCTCCTATCTCGCCTCTAGCATTTGAGCAGGGCTCAATAGAAGCTGTTATAGAATTTGCCAGAGCCGGCATTCCCGTTGTGCATATGACTCAGCCTCTGATAGGTGAAACAGCGCCAGCTACTATAGCGGGTACATTAGTTGTTAGTAATGCTGAAACCCTGGCAAGTATCGTTATCTCTGAGTGTGCCAGTGCTGGAGCACCGGTGATATATTCGAGTGCTGCTGCATCCACTGATTTCAGGACAGGGTGCACTAATTCGGGTGCGCCAGAGCGTTTCCTTATGCATATGGGTCTAACACAACTGGCGCATTACTATCAAATTCCGGCTGAACTGGTTGGCGGGGGGATTGATTCCAAGATTCCGGATGCCCAGGCTGGCTATGAAAAGGGTATGAATAATGCAGTGATGTTGTTGACTGGCCCGGAGCTTATCGTAGCTTTAGGGGGATTGGATGCAGCAAATGCTATGGCGCTGGAAATGCTGGTTATTGATAATGAAATTATTAACGCAGCTCGCAGGTTAGCTCGAGGATTTGAGATAAACGATGATACCCTGGCATTGGATATTATCCATAAAGTTGGCCCTATGGGCCAATTCCTGGGACAAAAACATACGTTAACTCACTACAGAACAGAGGTTTGGGTACCAGAGTTGAGCGCCAAAAGTTCATTTGCGACCTGGGAGAAGGCAGGTTCTAAATCACTAAGTCAAGTGGCTCATGAGAAAGTTAAACAGATTCTAGCTACTCATAAGCCTGCACCTATTCCTAAGGATGTATATGAGGAAATATCCCGGATTTTGAACAGAGCTGAAACGGAATTGCTAAAGTAAAATGAATCTAGAGTGATGCAGCGGAGAAGAGGGGGGCTCCTGGTGGGAAGCAGGTGTAAAAAATGAACTTTTTGCTGCAATGACAGGGTTGGTTCAGGCGTGGTCAGAAGTTTATCTTGGTAATCTGCACTGTGTTTACATTATTGAAGCAAATATAACGCTCCCATCAGTTAGTTTCAAAAATGGTTGATTCTGCATTATTCCAACGGAGTATGTAAAATTATTTTGTAAAGGAGGCAATATATGGGGAAAATTCGTACGAGACTGGGAGATGGTTCTATAGTTGAGCTCAGCGAAAGTGAGCTCCGGAGTGACCTCGAAGGGGGCACTCAGGACGCAGCAGAAAGGGGAAAGATTCCTCCTCTTTCTGAAGACGAATTGCGATACTTAGCCGAACTGTTTAAACGTCCTGATAGAAGTGTTGGTGTGGATATGGGGAAAGAAGTAGTGCTTAGTTATGATTGTGGACCTCTTAAAATTAAGCGCTCATATAGCACAGCAAGTAAATTTCAATCGCTGCAAATCCTGGAAAGGTTGTTAGGCGCTGATACGTTGGAAATGGCTCATGTTGATTACAGTTATAAGCCAGCCAAGCAACTTACCTGGATGGACCAGCCGATAATGGAACAAGCTTTGCTGGTGACAATCCCCGCCATGTTTTATGGTGGTATGCCCAATTTAGGTTTGTATACTCAACCAGATGGCCCATGCGTTAACCCGATGGAACTGCTGCCTCAGGGTAAAATTGCTGAAGCCAGGGCATCTTTCGAAGAAATGGTAGAGCATGCCGTTAATGATATGGTTTTTGTAGCCAGCACAATGTATGAAGCAGGAGCCGATGGTATTAATTTTGATACCACGGGGGCAGCGGGGGATGGGGATTTCCTGGCTGCTTTGCGAGCAACTGAGATATTGAGACAGAAATACCCTGATATATGCATTGAAATGGGCATGGCTGGGGAGTTCATTTTTGGTATGCATGGGGCGTTAACTTATGATGGCGTTCGCCTGGCAGGCTTATATCCTCATAAGCAACTGAAGTTGGCTGAGAAAGCAGGAGTCAACATTTTTGGTCCGGCTGTTAATACCAATACAGATTCCTCATGCCCCAGGGATGTAGCTCGAGCAAGCACTTTTATTAAGGCTTGTGTTAAGAATTCTAATATACTTATACATGGTAATGTGGGCATGGGTGTATGCGGAATACCGATGCAGGATGTACTTCCTGTAGATTCGGTATCCAGGGTTTCTAAAGCTCTGGTAGAAATAACTGGATTAGATGGTTTGTAGGTAGGAGCGGGTGACACACAGGGGATGTCTGGAGCTCATAGTTTTGCCTCGGGAATGGGTGGAATACGCACTGCTGGAGATCTGGTAGCGCGAATGGAAATTGCCCGGGGAATGAAAATCAATGAAGCTAAGGAGTATGTAGCTAAGAAATTGGAAGTTTCTGTGGCTGACCTCTCAGACCCTGTGGTGATGAATGAGCTAAGAAGAGACTTAAATATTGGGAGTGCGTATGTACTTCCTAATGTGGCCCAGGGTATCGATGCGAAATTTCGCATAGCTGAGCTGCTGGATATAGAAATCAACAGCGTAAATAAGTTTGAGGAGAGAATAGGTAGAAAATTGAAGTGATGACCAGTAGAGGCAATAAAGTTATATCGTGAATTAGATATTTGAAAAGGAGGCAATATGTAGGATGTCAGGAGATTTCCAGAGGTGTTTTGAGATTTTATTGAAAGGAGGTGTTGAATGAAAAATAGCGTAATAGCCGGTATGAATGTAATAAGAGGGGCAGGGTTAAATCTACTTTCAGAGGATGAGCTGTATGAAATTCACCTGGCTACCCTGGAAACGATGAGAGAAACCGGGATAGAGGTTGAAAATGACGAGGCCATAGATATTTTTGATGGTGGTGGTTGTATTGTGGATAAGAAACAGCGGCTAGTGAAGTTTCCTCCTCATGTTGTGGAGGATGCTATTCGCTCTGCGCCTAGTACGATTCTACTGGCAGGGAGAAGCCCCAAAGATGATGTAGTTATAGGGGGTAAGAGAGTGGCGTTTACTAACTTTGGCCAGGCCATAATGATTACAGACCCTTTTACAGGAGAGCGTAGAGAGACAACTAAAGAGGATGTAGCTAATGTTGTGTTAGTTTGCGATGCTTTAAGCGAAGTGAGTGTTGTCGAGGGAAAGCCGCTTGTTGCTGGTGACGTCACCCCGAAGTTGGAACCTCTTCATACTGCGGAAGCTTCTCTAACTAATACTTCTAAACATTGCTTTGGTGGCCCTACTACTAAGGAGCTTACAAAGTTGTTTATTGAAATGTCTGCAGTTATTGCCGGCGGCAAAGAGAAAGCTAAAGAGCGCCCTATATGGACTGCTTTCGTTTGCCCTAGCAGCCCGTTGTCACTTGGCCAGGGTTGCAGTGAGGTTATTATAGAAGCTGCCGCAGCGGGGATGCCCACCAACATTTTGTCTATGGCTATGGCAGGTGGCACATCAACTGTGACACTGGCAGGTACATTGATTGGTCATAATGCAGAAGTGTTAGCAGGAATTGTATTATCCCAGTTAGTTCGTAAAGGGGCACCTGTAATTTATGGCAGTTCCACTACAATCATGGACTTAAGAAAGGCCACTGCTCCAGTGGGATGTCCTGAATTTGGCTTGATTAGCGCTGCAGTAGCACAACTGGCTCAATACTATCACCTTCCAAGTTATGTTGGAGGCGGGTAGGCAGATAGCAAAGTTCCCGATGCGCAAGCAGCTCATGAAAAAACCATAACTGCCCTTTTACCCGCATTAGCAGGCGCTAATTTAATTTATGGTATGGGGATGCTTGAACTCGGAATTACATTTGATTTAACTCAGCTGGTGATGGATAACGAGATGGCTAAAATGATTAATTGTGCAGTGAGAGGGATTGACATTAATGATGAAAGTATGGGGCTGGATGTTATCAAAC
>DAOUTC010000033.1 GCA_030626915.1 Dehalococcoidia bacterium | reverse complement strand
CTCTCCAGCTAGACCAGGAAAGCCAATTGGGGCTGCTGGCCCTACTACCAGCGGTCGCATGGATCGTTACTCCCCTCGTTTGATGGCCGAAGGGCTAAAGGGAATGATTGGCAAAGGCCTGAGGTCAAAGGTGGTAAAAGATGCCATGGTAAAATATAAAGCAGTGTATTTGGGTGCCATAGGTGGTGCCGGCGCTCTCCTTTCCAAGTGCATCAAGAAGGCAGAGGTGGTAGCCTATAAAGACCTTGGGCCTGAGGCGCTTCGCCGCTTAGAAGTAGAAGATTTCCCAGTTACGGTGATAAACGATATTCATGGTGGAGACCTCTACCAAGAAGGAAAGGCTAAATACCAGGTTGCATCTCTTGCCAAGTGAAAGAAGCTAAAAACACGGCGAGTCGTTACTTTCGGCGGGGGGTGGGATTCAAATCCACGTTCGCCTGAAAGCGAAAACGGTTTTCAAGACCGCCACCATAGGCCACTCGGTCACCCCTCCAAGATACCAGAGTATAGGCAACAGAGCTGTTAGTGGTCAAATTAGGCTGGGTAAAGAACTTGATATCACAGTTTCCCTAATTTGTGTTAATATTCTTTACGCTAATGCCTTTCCAGGAACTGCGTATTGTCGACGCTAACCTCAACCGTGCAAGTGAAGGCTTGCGCCTTCTCGAAGACATTGCCCGCTTTATCCTTGATGACTCAACATTAAGCCGACAATTTAAAAATCTGCGCCATGATTTAGCTGAGAAAACTAAATCATTGGGCATGAAGCTTTTATCCCACAGGGACGCAGAACATGATGTTGGTGCAACCCTCACCCTGCCCTCTCCCTTCGAGGGAAAGGGGTTGGGTGAGTCTCAGCGAGACTTGCTCCGCGTGATTACAGCTAATGCCAAAAGAGCGGAGGAGTCCCTACGCACAATAGAGGAGCTGGCTAAGTTACCACAGTTGAGTCCAATGCTGAATTCAGCCAAATTTGAGCAACTACGATTCACCCTTTATACCCTGGAGCAACGATTGACCTCCAGGGTGTTACGCCAGGATAAAATAAAACAACTAGCTGGACTTTATGTTATCCTGGATAGACAAACCTTAGCTGGCAGGAATGAATTAGAGATTGCCGAGCAGGTTATCCAAGGCGGTGTTAAGGTTATCCAGCTTCGCGATAAGCAAAGTAGCAAAGCAGAATTGCTACCTATAGCCCAAAAAATTAAAACCCTTTGTGGTAAATCTGGCGCTCTACTTATAATCAATGATTATCTTGATTTAGCCCTGGCTGTTGATGCTGACGGACTTCATATAGGACAGAGAGACCTACCTCTGCCTATTATTAGACAGGAATTGCCCCTAGACAAAGTAGTTGGCTGCACTGTTAGAACAGTATCTCAAGCGGTGAAGGCGCAAAATGAAGGAGCAGATTATATCGCTGTAGGCTCTATGTTTCCCACAACGACAAAGAGGGATGCTACTATAGTCGGAGTAGATAGACTCAAGCAAATCAGGCAAGCAGTGTCTTCTCCCTTGGTAGCTATTGGCGGCATCAACGAAAATAATGTCAATCAGGTTATAGATGCAGGTGCCAATTCTGTGGCTGTAGTCAGCGCTGTCTTGAACGAGGAAGATATTAAGGGAGCTGTGCAGCGGCTGATGGCAAGAATGGGAATGAGCTAAAGCTTAGCTAAGAGAGAGAATTCAATTGGCAAAGTGGGATATAAGATGTCAAAACCGATAGAAGAGTTGGAAGCTATCGCTACGCATATTCGCTCTTACTTCGTAGTTGAGGATGAAGCACGGGAGAAAGCCCTGCGTAGTTGTCGTCAGGTAATTCAGTATAGTGCCAGGGCCATACATGCCCTGCATCATCAGGAACAAGACAAGGCTAAGCAGCTTCTCGATTCAGCTTATAGGTTAGTTCAAGATGTAAACCGTGACCTTAGTGAGCATGGCGAGCTACTTCACTCAGGCTTTGTCCATGATGCCCAAAAGGAATTCTGTGAGGCATGCATCACCCTGGCTTTGATTAACAAGGAGGCTCTACCCAAACCTGAGAAATTAGGCATTAGTTACGCTGCCTACCTTAATGGGTTGGGTGAAGCTGTAGGCGAATTAAGACGCTACATCTTAGATAGCTTAAGGCGGCAAGATTTTTCCCGCGGTGAGGAGTTGCTTATCATAATGGACAGCATTTATGGGGTGCTAATGACTATGGCTTTTCCTGAAGTTGTTACTCACGGCTTGAGGCGAACTACAGATGCTATACGAGGCATTGTGGAAAGAACCCGAGGAGATTTAACGATAGCTTTAAGACAGAGAGAACTGGAAACAAAACTTGATAAGTTTAGCCACCGGGGAGGTTGCTAAACACAACCTTACTGTTATTGAAATAGCCCCATTCAAATCAGGTATCTTGTGATGTTTTTAATTGTCGTGTTATCATAAACGGAAAAATTTAAAAATTTTGGAGGTGAGTTAATGCCAGAGGCTATTAAGTGGGTGGTTAAAGACCCCAAGGAAGAAGATGTATATTGGCCCAGTGAGGAATTGAAGAAAAGGGCCTGGGTAACCAATGAATCAATATATGAGGAGGCAGATAAGGACCCGGTGGCATTCTGGGCGGAACGAGCTCGTGAAGGGCTGGATTGGTACAAGGAATGGGAGGAAGCTTACAAATGGGAGCCGCCATATTTCAAATGGTTCATCGGTGGCAAGCTGAATGCTAGTTATAATTGTTTAGACAGGCATGTTAAAACCTGGCGGAGGAACAAGGCAGCAATAATAGGGGTGCGAGAGCCTATTGACGAAGAAGCTAAGGTGCTGACCTATTATGACCTTTACTGCGAGGTCAACAAATTCGCCAACGTTCTGAAAAGTCTGGGCGTTAAGAGAGGAGACCGAGTTAGCATTTATCTACCTATGATTCCGGAGGCTCAGATAGCGATGCTGGCCTGTGCTCGTATCGGAGCACCTCATAGTGTTGTCTTCTCCGCTTTCAGCGCTGATTCACTTAAAGACAGAATAATTGACGCTGAGAGCAAGGTTTTAGTCACCTGTGATGGCTATTACCGCCGCGGCCGTCCAGTGAATTTGAAAGATAACGCAGATGAGGCAGTGAAAGGAACAACCATAGAGAATGTAATAGTATTCAAAAGGACAGGTCAGCAGGTGAATTGGGCTGAGGGTAGAGACCATTGGTGGCATGAGCTAATGAAAAATGCTCCCCTTTATTGTGAGCCCGAGGTAATGGATAGTGAAGACCTGTTATACATCCTGTATACCAGCGGCACCACTGGTAAGCCAAAGGGAGTTATACATACTACAGGTGGCCATATGACACAGGCCTACTGGACATGCAAGTGGGATTTTGATATCCATGATGAAGATGTATTTTGGTGCACCTCCGATGTCGGTTGGGTTACTGGCCATACCTACAACTGCTATGGCCCACTCTCTGTGGGTGCCACGCAAATATTCTACGAAGGAGCCCCAAACTACCCTGAGCCAGATAGAATGTGGCAGATAATCGAGAAATATGGCGTAACTCTATTCTATACGGCACCAACAGCAATAAGGATGTTTATGAGCTGGGGAGACGAGTGGCCAAAGAGGCATGAACTGAGCAGCCTTCGCTTGTTAGGCACCGTAGGCGAGCCAATCAACAGAGAGGCCTGGATGTGGTATTTCAACACTATTGGTGGTGGAAGATGCCCTATAATCGATACTTGGTGGCAGACTGAGACAGGCGGGACTTTGATTAACGCTCTGCCTGGTATAGGTCCATTTATTCCCTGTGTTGCTGGCAGGAGTTTCCCCGGAACCAGACACGAGATTCTTGATGAAGAAGGCAAACCCGTAGGTTTAGGCGAAGGAGGCTATTTAGTTCAACGGCCACCATTTGGCCCCGGCATGCTCAGAGGTATCTACAAGAATCCCGAAATATACAAGGAGAATTACTGGTCTCAATATGGCAGTGAGGCTTATTATACTAGTGATGGAGCCAGGATGCCAAAGGAAAAGCTCTTTCGCCTCACAGGCAGGGTGGATGATGTAATGAAGGTTGCTGGCCATAGGCTTTCCACTGCTGAGGTCGAGAATGCTATAGGTGGGCATCCCTCTGTAGCAGAATCTGCCGTAGTTCCAGCTCCAGATGAAGTCAAAGGCCAGGTTCCATGGGCTTTTATCAGGCTTAAAGAAGGAGAGGGCTCAGATGAACTTGCCAGGGAAATAAGAGCCCATGTGGGTAAGGTATTGGGGCCAACATGCCGGCCAGACAGAATCATATTTGCCACGGATTTGCCGAGGACAAGGAGTGGGAAGATTATGCGCCGTATTTTAAGAAACCTGGCAAAGAATGAGGCTGTGGGTGAGCTACCTACTATTGAGAACCCAGGATGTGTGGAGGAACTTAAGAAAAAAGTTGGTCACAAGGCAACGGGCTAAAGAAGAGCATAGCAGTTTAAATTCAGATTTGTGAGGAAAATGGTGCCAGGTACGATGCAAAACGTATTTGGCACCATCACTGTATATTAAGAATTTGAAAGGGGGGGATTTTTATGGCGCAAGAAGTTAAATGGGGAAACCCTGGAGCTTTAGGACTTGCTGGATTTGGTTTTAATACCATTCTACTGCAAATACATAATCTAGGTTTAATATCTAATGTAGAACCGCTACTCTATGGATTTTTCTGGGGAGGTCTAGCCCAGCTTATAGCTGGTATAATTGATGGTCGCCGTGGAGATACTTTTGGGCTGACTGCTTTCACTTCTTACGGCATATTCTGGATAGGCTTGAGCTTCATATTCCTGATGGACTGGCTTGGAGTGGCTCATTATAGCGCCGCAGGGCTTGCCTGGGTATGTATCCTCTGGGGTATCTTTACTGCCTATATGACTGTTGGCGCACTAAAGATTTCTAAGGTTCATGTTTTTGTGTTTGCCACGTTGGCCATATTGTTCTGGTTGCTTGCAGGGCATTTCTTTGGTACTCTTTCTGCTAAGGTTGCCGGGGTAGAAGGCATTATCTGCGGTGCTTCTGCTGTTTACGCCTCAGCGGCTGTGGTTCTGAACGCAATGTATGGCAGGTGGGTTCTACCTATAGGGCTGCTATCTAAGTAAATTTGCTTTAGGCGACAAAAGCTATGACGCTGCCAAGTAAACTGGTAGAGCAGATAAACATGCGAATTGCCAGCATCGCACTAGCTATTATTCTGATTTTAATCCCTCCTTTGCCAGCACTAGCCCAGGAAAGCGATAGTGAAACCATCACTATCACCATGACTACGAAAACGGTGATAGAAATAGAAGTAAATCCCGCAACTTGGGACATAGGTCGTATAGAGCCAAATCAAGAGTATAAGACAAACCCGGAGAAAGAATATTTCACTATGACTAATAAGGGCAATTGTGATTTGCATGCTTTTATCAAAGGTGAAGAAGCTGTATGCGTTGATAACCCAGACTATAAATGGGAGCTGAGCAGCGATGGGAATAGCAGCAAGCAAATATATGTATTATGGTACGAGACAACTGATTGTGAGCCTGGCGGTGAAGGTCTTATTACTACGGTAGAAAACCTTTTTTGTTCTAATTTTGGAATGGATGGAAGTAATCCGAAGCACTTCGGGCTCAAATTGCAAGCCCCTTGGGCTGATTACACTAAAGGTGGAGCTGAATATTTCTATGGTGGTGGGAACATGGAAACCACTGTTACCATAAGTGGCGTGGTTGCCTAACGCAGGTAAGAAAGATGAAGAAGCGAATTGCAAGCATTATATTAGTTATCATTCTGGCTTTAATCCCTTGCTTACCAGCACTGGCTGAGGGTAATAGCACAGTAACCATCACCATGGCTACAGATAAGGACATAGATATTATACTGGAACCAATACTGTGGAATATAGGGGATGTAGAGCCAAACACAGAGTATGTGACAGATCCATATGCCAAGTGGTGCACCATAACTAACGAAGGCAACTGTGTGGTAGATATTCGTATTAAAGGCGAAGATGCTGTGTGGGTTGATAATCCTAGTGCGTATACGTGGCAATTGAGCAGCGATAATACTACTGCCAAGCGAAAATATGCACTGTTGTATCACATAGCACAGGATGATGCAGATAGCTATACCCCTATCACTACAATTGATACTCAAATGAAACACGTAAAAAAGGGCTATGAAATCAATGGAAAGCCTCTAACCCTTATCGGCCACGACGATAAGGCGTATTTTGGGCTTAAATTACTTACTCCTAACCCTGATTTCGCTGTAGACGGAGGGGGATATTTTTATGCTAGTGGTGGTGGTAGGAAAATGGAAACTACCATTACCATAAGCGCGGTGGCTGCCTGATGAAACGCCAGAGCAAATATGTCTGGCTAATTGTTGCCTTAGTAGCTTCACTCTTGCCTTCTCCTGTGCTGGCTTGGAGCTTCAGTGTTTCTCCTCCCGAGGTAAAAATAGATAACTTACCACCCGGTGAGAAAGCTGAATTTAATCTCACTATTCGTAATAAGGACAATATAAGCCATACTTTTATGTTAACTACTTATAACCCTGAAGAATCGCAGCGAAGACCAGAAAGAGCTGAATTTCCTGATAGTAACTGGCTCAGCTTCCCCCACCAGGTTGAAGTACAGGGCAACTCTGAAGCTAAGGTAAAGGTAAAAGTAGCCATTCCATCACAGCAAAAGTGGGCAGGTAAGGATTGGAAGATATGGCTGAGTATCACACCTGAAGATAAAGACCTTTTGGTAGTAAATTACTATATCCGCCTTCTAGTATCAACAGGCGAAGAAGGCGAAAGAGTAGAAACTGGCTCTCATGTAGGGTTAATTGTGGGGATTATTGTTCTGCTGCTTCTAGGCTGTGGCATTTATTATTTTAGACGCAAGGTTAAAACCAAATAACTCAAAGTCCTTATAGCTGCTCAGACAGTTTCCACAGCTTGTCCGGGCTTTCTATGTGGTCAACGTACAGAGTGCCGTCAAGGTGGTCTATTTCATGCTCTAAGACTTGGGCTAGAAGCTCTTCGCCCTTGAGGCGAAATTCTTTGCCCTGTCGGTCTTGTGCCTTAACCTTAACCGTTACTGCCCGTTTAGTCTCCCCCTGATAGCCCGGTACAGATAAACATGCCTCCTGGACTACTCTCTCACCTTGTCTCTTTACCATTTCAGGGTTAATCAGGGTGATAAGTTCCTGCTCTGGTAGTTCAATGACTGCTACCCGCAGCGATACTCCTACCTGTGGGGCAGCCAGACCAACACCTGAAGCAGCGTGCATGGTGTCAATCATATCGTCTATTAGCTTCTGAACAGAGCCATCAATGTTAGTTACTTTTTTGGCTTTTTGTCTTAATACCGGGTCAGGCAAAGTGCGAATTTTTAGCACTGCCATACTTACTTAACCTCGAAAATACAGTTAGATACCTTACGCTACCCTTATTCTAGCACAAGTTACCGGTGAAGCCATATGGGTCAAGATTGCGTCTACCAATATCAGCTTGAACCACATTCCTCTCTTAGGAAATCACTGAATACCTCAGCATGGCATAGTTCCTGGTCCTTTATGCGGCTAAGAAGGCTCTTAAGTTTAGCTTCGCCCCCAGACTGTTTTAGTCATATGCACTATCCACCTCCAGTGCAGAATCAGATGTAGTACCACTATGACCAATAGGGCAACAGCTACCCAGTTATGGAGGTCGAGCCAGGTGTCCCTTGACCACAGGAAAGTAGCTTCTGTAATTGATCCTCTACCTCCCATATAGCCTCCACCTCTAGGTAAGACAAGCCACAGGACAAAGCCAGATACAACTTCAAACAAGGCTAGCAGGAACATAATAAGGCCTACAACATAGTTTCTTGTTGCCTTCCTCATGTAATACCTCCTTTTACCCACTAAGCAGATAGGGTGACTAGTAGTTCAATCCCTTTGGGTGATAACTCATAGCCATCATCTTTTTGGTTGGCTAACCCAGCTTGAGTCAGTTCACGGAGTCCACTCCTCACCCTGAATAGAGGGAGCCCAACCTGCTTGGCAATCTCTTCAGGAGTCCCCAGCCCCGATTCTAGTGCACGGAGCATCTTGGTACCTGACTCCGTAGGTTTACCATCTGGGCTTATGCATGCCATATTCTCCTCCTTTGCCTACAGCTTCTTTCTGCAGAGATACCAATCTATACACTCATATCCTTGCTTGAGCCTCTCTTCAGCCATTTCCTGCGTATTTGGTGGCGGCACCACTACCATATCACCCGGTCTCCAGTTAGCTGGAGTAGCTACGGCGTGCTTGTCCGTCGTTTGCAGCGCATCCACTATTCTCAATATTTCACCCATGTTCCTGCCAGTGGTCAGTGGGTAATAAAGTATTGTCCTGATAATCTGGTTGGGGTCTATTATGAACACGCACCTGACAGTTTCAGTCTTACTCTGGCCCGGGTGAATCATACCGTAGGCGAGAGAGACCTCCTTGCTGAGGTCAGCGATGATAGGAAATGGTATCTTTACCCCTGTCTTTTGCTCCACATTGCGCACCCAGGCGATGTGGGAAGAGACACTGTCCACACTCAGCCCCAGAAGCTCCACGCCACGTTTCTGTAGTTCTGGGTATATCTCAGCAAAAGCTATGAACTCAGTGGTGCATACTGGGGTAAAATCCGCCGGATGGGAAAATATGATCAGCCAGCTTCCCTTAAAATCCTCCAGCTTAAGCACTCCATGAGTGGTTACTGCTTCAAAAGCTGGTGCTGGCTCACCTAGCCGGGGAAGACTAATTGTTTGTTCTCTTACTTCTTCCATGTTATACCTCCTCTGTTTTGACTTTTCTTACGGGCTTGCTTGCTCAGTCTACATATGATTAACCCTCCTTTCCTTATCTTTGCCGAATCTCCGCTCCTTGCAGCTTGGTTTGAGGACATTACATACATAGTCAGAAGACCAAAACTTCGTATCCCGCCTTGATGTAACGAGCTACGATGGGGACATCCTTAAATTTCTATGCAGTTCTCCCATAAGCCATGTACGTTGCAGTAGGCGAGGGCACAGAAGGACTTAAATTGTTCCACCGGCACCTGGAACCTGACGTTGGGATTGGTATAGGAAGGTGCAAAATCAGCCCGACCAAGGTCAATTACCTGTCCATCTTTCCTTACCCCATAAAGCTCTATCCAGGCAATATGGTGTTCTACGGTATTGGGATGCGGCACATCCCTTCCTACAACCACTCGGACAACATCCACGCCTTCTCTACCACGTCCCTTGCCAATCTCAATTATCGGGACATGTTTTTCCTTCCCTTCAGCCTCCTTGCTTTTTAGAATATCCTCGAATTTCATTTTCTCACCTCCTCCTTTTTAATGCTGCTAAACGAAGTTATGGGCTCTGTGCTTTTGGGCAATGGCTTCAGCCAGGTTGTCCAGAGCCTGGAAATCAGATTCCTTTGGGAACCCTTTGGTGATTACAGGGTCTAGCACCTCCACCTTAAGGTTAGGAATCATTCCCTTGAGCTGTTCCGCAGCCTTGCTGCCCCAGCCATAGGAGCCGATGATAGAAACAAACTGAAGTTTAGGTCTTAAGGCATTGGCTAAGAATGCCGCATAAGCAACATTAGGATGTGGACCAATCAGAACAGTTGGAGCGCCAATGACCATAGTAGCTGCATCCACCAGTGCCATTGCCAGTTTCCCTATATCTACTGCAGATAAGTTAAACTGTTTAACCGTTACGCTTCTATCAGCCAGGGCTCCGACGAGATAATCCACCATCTTTTGGGTGCTGCCATGCATAGAGATATAAGGTATAACCACAATGTTTCTGGGTAAGTCGAACACCCAGTTTCGATAGGCTTCTAAAATGAACGAAGGTTTGTCGTACATAGGACCATGGCTAGGAGCGATAATGCCGATTTCATAACCTTTCAATTTCTCCAGGTGTTTCTGGATGTTGGTGCGGAAGGGCATCATGATTTCAGCGTAATACCTCTTGGCCGCTTCATAAACTTGCCCTTCATCAGTCACGTATAAGTCTGTGGTAGCCAGATGGGAGCCAAAAAGGTCACAAGGAAACAGTATCTTGTCCTCCTGAACATATGTAAGCATTGTCTCAGGCCAATGCACCCAGGGTGCATGAATAAATTCCAGAGTCTTGTCCCCCAAGGGTAAAGTTTCACCATCACTTACAGTAATGAACCT
>DAOUTC010000068.1 GCA_030626915.1 Dehalococcoidia bacterium | reverse complement strand
CTGCTTCACAAACTTGCCCTTCATCAGTTACGTATAAGTCTGTGGTAGCCAGATGGGAGCCAAAAAGGTCACATGGAAAGAGTATCTTGTCCTCCTGAAGATATGTAAGCATTGTCTCAGGCCAATGCACCCAGGGTGCATGAATAAATTCCAGAGTCTTGTCCCCCAAGGGTAAAGTTTCACCATCACTTACAGTAATGAACCTATCCTCAGGGATAAGTAAAAGGGCCATGAGCATATCCTTGCCTTTGGATGTGGTGACTACTTTGGCATCGGAATACCTGTGCAGAACTTGAGGGATAGCACCTGAATGGTCTTGCTCTGCATGATTTGCAATAACATAGTCTATATTCTCAACCCTCAGTTCATTTAAGTGATTTAGCAACACACCCTCCATAGTGGGATCTACCGTGTCAATAAGTGCTGTCTTCTCGCTACCTTTAATTAGATAAGAGTTATAGCTTGTTCCATCGGGAAGGGGTATCAGCGCATCAAATAACCGTCTGTCCCAGTCAACTGCTCCAACCCAATATACTCCAGCCTTTATTTCTCTTGCTTTCATTTACTCCTCCTTCAATTTCTTTTATCTTTGTAATGTCCTGGGTAGCTTCCAATGTGCCCAGATACTTACCCGTTTTATTCCGCACAGAGAGTGAGTGTTTAAAAATTTGCGGTTCGTGTTTATTCCAGAATTTAACCAAATCGTTTTCATCAACGAAAGAAATTTCTACAGGTATTGCTTCTAATATTCCTTCTAATTGTTCTTTGCTCAAATTTTCTATCATCGTCGCGTCAGCACTCTTATATCTTTTCAAATTGATCTTTACTTGCACCGCACACCGGGCATACCCAATCATCGGGTATCTGTTCAAAGGGAGTTTCAGACTTTATTCCGCCATCGGGGTCACCCAACCCGGGGTCATAGATATAGCCACAAACGGTACACTTGTATTTTGCCATTTTTGGTGTTACCTCCCTTTTCTCTTCAATATAGCTGGGAGCTGTCTTGGGGGTGGTGCCTCTTTTGACCTGATGATAATAAGCATAAGTCATAGGCTCGCCTTCTTTCATAACATCTGCCCCTATGAGTTCCCCTATAAAAATGGTATGGGTTCCTACATCTACTTCCTGGGCTATCCTGGCTTCCAGATAAGCCAGGGCATTATCAATAACCACAGGAGCTTGCGTTTCACCTATCTTATAATTAATGCCTTCAAATTTATCTATGTCTCTGCCTGACTTGAAGCCAAAGCGGCCAATGAAAGAGAGAGGTGTACCCTGAGAGAGGATCGAGACCGCCAACGCCTTGCTTTCTTTGATAAACTCGTGGGTTAAATTGTTTTTGTTGATGCTTACAGCGATAGTTGGCGGCTCAGAAGTTACTTGAAACACGGTGTTGGCAATTTGCCCATTGAGCCTATCACTCTTTCTTGAGCTTACTACATATAGGCCGTAACCCAATTTATGCAGAGCCTTAAAGTTCATTTCTCACCTCCTGGATAGTCTTATCTACATAATCTCCTTTTCGCTGGCTACAACGGCTCGTTGCAGTTCAGCACGGAGCATCGGTGGCAGTCCCTCAATATCCACCCTGAGAAAGCCTCTCACTATAGTAGCTGTAGCCTCAGTTCGAGTCAGTCCTCGCGCCATCAGATATTCTATTTCTTCCTCGGCTATCTTGCCTACTGCTGCCTCATGGGATAGGTCAACGCCAGCCAGGTTGCCCTTGAGTTCGGGTACGGCATGAATCATACCTTCTCTCTGCAAAATTAGCCCCCGACATTCAAGATGGCCCTTTACCTCAGGGGCATTGCCCTCTATATAACCTCGGGCAATGATGTTACCCCCGGTAGTTATGGCGCGTGATATGATTTCTGTCTTCGCCCCCTTAGCGTCGAGGATTGCTCGGGAACCAACGTCCAGTGATGAGCGCGGGGCTGCTACCAGAATACTGTTGTACCTGACAACTGCGTTTTCACCCACGCACCTCGCTGAAGGATACATCTGCAGCGAACGAACCGGCTTCATAATTACGTAGTTACTAAGAAGCAGCCCATTCTCTTCCACGATCGCTGCGCTGCGGGGACGAACCGCTACCTCTGGATTCCAGCTGTGTATCATAGTAAAGGTAATCTTAGCCCCCCTCTTGATATAGAACTCAGATACACCCAGATGTAATCCGGCTTCCTCGCTGGAGGCAGTAGTACAGCCGGTAATGATATGTAGTTCTGAGTCTTCTTCAGCAATGATGATGTTGTGCACATTCTGAGCCAGTCGCGCCCTTTTTAAATAGAGACAAGCCTGAACAGGGTAGATAGTTTTGTAGCCGGGCAGGGCTCTGATGAAGTAGCCATTATGCTGGCTCAGTTCTACGTTGGCGGTATACTTATCGGTATCTACAGGCACTGCGTTCCACCAGTAGTCTGACAGCCAGTCGTACTTTTCCAAGGCCTGTCTGGTCGACATTACTTCTATGCCCTCTTGCCTGATTGAGCTATGAACTGGCGTGTTATCCGTCTGAATAAAGGTTCCTGACCTTTGGCTCACATCATCCAGAATGACCCCCACCCCTAGCATCTGCTCTTTTGCTTTGGCAGGAAGGCCTGAGGGGTCATCCTGGTATGGCTGTTCTTCGGCTGAGCTAACATAGCTGCTTAAATCTATATCCTCACCAAAGGCTGCTGCTTTGGTTAATGCTGCCTTAGCCCTATCTCTGTGTGTCTTGGAAGATTTTACTTTGTGCATCTGGCGCACTCCCTGTAGCCCTTCTCTTTGATAGTGGCCAGGATTTCGTGAGGGTCGCCCTCACAGGCTATCCTGCCATCAAACATAACATAGCCGGTGCGGGCGTTAACGTAGTTCAAGATATGACCGGTATGGGTAATGATAAGCCCCGTGCATTTTCGGGTGCGTATCGGACAGTCTTTCTCCAGTAGTTTGTTTATCAATTCGCCCATGAGGGCTATATTTGTTAGGTCAACCCCAGATTCAGGCTCGTCCAGTAAACTCAGCTCGGGTTTTTGAGCCAGTAGTTGCATCATCTCCGAGCGCTTTATCTCTCCTCCAGAAAATCTGTAGTTTATCTCCCTATTCAGGAAATCAGCCAGGTTAGCTTTCTCAGCTAGTTGGCCTATAATTTCCTCGTTTCCTCGCCCCTTGAGGCAGGCGGCAACTATATCGCGTGTTTTTACACCTCGAACCACTGGTGGCCGCTGGAAAGACATCCCAATACCCAGACGGGCTCTCTCATCCAGCGGCAGCTTAGTTATGTCCTCGCCTTTGAAAATGATGTTGCCTCTGGTTACTTGATACCTGGGGAAACCCATTATTGCCATGAGTAGGGTAGTTTTTCCACTGCCATTGGGACCAAAGAGGGCATGAGTCTCACCCTTTTTAATTGCCATATTGACATCGTGTAGAATTTCCTTGTCTTCTACTGCTACGGTTAGCTGCTTAATTTCTAGCATATTTCTTACCTCCGATATTTCTATTGCCTGTTCAGACTCCATCCAGACGGTGCTCCTTCACAACAAACCATCCTGCTGGGTCATTGAGATATTCATAGTAATCAAGGAGAGTAAGGAAATGTCCCCTTTCCTCAGCAGCCAGAGCTTGGGAGAACTTTTTTCCATAAATTTCTTCGTTTTCCCTGGTTGCAATTTACCTCCTAAGCAAATTGTTTCCTAAGGCTGGAAAGCTCCTAGTTAACAAGCATTGATTATCAATTATTATTTTTACTCTTAAAAAAGGGCGTCGTCAAATTATAGCTTTTAGGGATGTGTGAAACTATGTTTAAATCAGAATACTTCTGAAAAGCCATTTTACTGTCACATGGCAACAGAAGATAGCCAGCTTATCGGAGATAGCTAGCTAAGAGGAATTGATACCTTACTGCTTTCAAAGATTTTGGAAAGCTTATTTTTTTGCAGGTCTATTTCATGCGTGCAATACAATCGCCAAATAGCGGCTCCATGCTGATTTGTGTGGAAAAAGTGATAAGGTGGTAAGAATCCAAAGCAAAGATAAGCTATAGCACCTTACGGCGCTTTCTGGAAAGGGAGATAGATGAAAAAGCCCAGGGTTTTATAGGGTTTTATAAAGAAAGAGGAAGGGATATTTTTGGGTAGCTGTAGCTAATGAGCATAACAATTTGGCAAAAAGAGCCCGTAGGGTATTGACAAAGCTTTAGCTTTGTAGTAACAATATTAAGTTAGAAACTTAAAAAAGGAGGGAGTCTCATGGCAACAGCTTATTGTATGAAATGCAGGAGAAAGGTGGAAATAAGAAACCCAAGGCAGATTACCCTCAAGAATGGTAGGCCAGCAACACAGGGTGTCTGCCCTAGTTGTGGGACGAAGGTATTTAGAATAGGGAAAGCCTAGATAGCCGGAGCTATTTGCTAAGTGTGTAGAGGAAGTTGGGATATTAAATCTAACTTCCTCTAGGCACTTGAAATCTGGAGCTTAATCAGAAAGAAGCCGGGGAGTTTGGTGGGTTGGGGGGTGTTATATCCTTATATGTTTGTGCACATTTTTACCAAGTAAAGAGTAGCGATTTTGTTATTTCTTCTAAGCTATGGTCTAAGGCTTCTTTATTGGCATGCTTCACATTCACAAGCCGTGCAGAAATTTTGGCATTTTGCAATTCCAGATATTTACACTCTTTTAACAGCGGTTTGCTAATTAACCTGTTTCCCCCAAAGAAGATATAGTCCAGAGCGCGACTTCTAAATCTCTCCTCAATTCTATTGCTAACTTTTCTCAGGAAATTCTTTTTTTGCTCCTCAGTTCTTCTGGCAAATCTTTTCTGGCTTCTGCCCCCCTTTTTGTGTTCCTTATGGATATACCCTGTGCCAGTTTTTGATTCTACCAGGTTGTTACCATGGAAAATTCCTATAGCATAAGAACCCCAAGCTACTAGCACAACTCCTATAACATATTCCTTGTTTAGCATTCCATATAAGAGGGAGGTATCAAGCTCACCAAGTGAGACATTATTTTCACTAATGGGAAACGGCGGCAGCACTATATGTTTATTGCCATTTTCCTGCCAAAATATAGCAGCTCCCGTTTTATATT
This sequence comes from Dehalococcoidia bacterium, assembly GCA_030626915.1. Classification (GTDB taxonomy): domain Bacteria; phylum Chloroflexota; class Dehalococcoidia; order GIF9; family AB-539-J10; genus JAUWHW01. The sequence continues at coordinate 1,481 of DAOUTC010000068.1, read as the reverse complement.
TTTTAGCTCCTTGAATAACGGCTTTAGTATTAGCCCACTCTTTGATTTCAGCGATGCACATATTGTATTTAGGTTCTGGTGATAGCTCATTCATGTAGTAGGGGAAGGAAGAAGGTTTCATATGCAGGGTTATATAGTCTTCAGGGCTGGTTTTAAGTTCAGCCAAGAGGCTATATAGCTTCCTTTTGGTAATAGCTTTCCCTTCCATGTTAGTTCCAGTACAGTACACCCAAAGATGAACGGCTGAATTTAAACACATTCTAAGCTATCTATAGGAGTGCCATCAATAGCTCAGCAAGTTTCTGGTTACCTGAGGTTGCTACAACCTGTTTGATGATATAATGGAAAAAGGCGAGCAGCTTTGCCTTTGAACTGAGAGAAATAGCCATAATGGTTAAAGTAGTAACTGATAGCACTTGTGATATTCCTCTTGAGATAGCTCGTCAGCTCTCCATTACCATAGTGCCGCTGTATATCCAAATTGGTGCAGAAACTTATCGTGACGGCATAGATATTGACGCTGACAGGGTATATCACGAGCTAGTTCATGGCCAGGAGATCCCTAAAACCTCTGTACCATCGCCGGGCGATTTCGTCACAGTGTATAACAACCTAGCTGGTGAAACTGACCAGATTATCTCTATTCATCTGTCTGCCGGGTATAGTGGCACATGCGGTGTGGCAAGGTTAGCCAGGAGTTACATAGCGGGTAAGTGTCGCGTAGAGGTGATAGATTCGAACGCAGTCTCCGTAGGTTTAGGGCTTACAGTTATAGCTGCTGCTAGAGCAGCCAAGGAAGGTAAGAACTTAGACCAGATTGTTGAGAAGGTGCATCAAATCATCCCCGGGAGCCGCATATTTGGGAAGGTTGATAACTTTGCTTATGTGCTCAAAGGAAAGCGCTTTCGATTAACGAGAGGACTTACTTTCTTAGGGAAAGTAAGTATGACATTAGGTATTAAACTTCTAGGCGAAGCCTACGATGGTGGCAAAATACGCTCTCCGGTATTGGTCATTGGTCGAGCAACGGCCTTGAATCGATTAAAACGATGGGCGTCAAGATTTTCTGGTGTAAAGGAGATAGCAATTGCTTATTCCACAATGCCCGGTGAAGCAGAGATGCTTGCCCAGCACCTGAAGCCATTAATTTCTAAGGAACATATACTTATCACAAGGCTTGGTTGTGCCACATCTACATATGTGGGGCCTGGAACTTTAGTCATGGCCCTCATCGAGGGAGAAGAAGAATGATGTCTGATGGGAAGTAAATTATGAAGGGCCTACCTTAACTGTGAAAAAATCAATGCAGCGGGATAATTAGAAAGGCTATAGAATGGAACCCTCATATCTTGCACTATATCGCAGTGGTGAGCTTGAACGCAGAGCTGAGGTGCTGGAAATGCGGTTGGCATCGTGTGACATTTGTCCCAGGGAGTGCCATATCAATCGTCTAAAAAATGAGTATGGGTTTTGCCATTCTG
>DAOUTC010000061.1 GCA_030626915.1 Dehalococcoidia bacterium | reverse complement strand
TCTAAAGTTCCTTCTTAACTGTCAAGTGGTTAATTTTAGCATAGCCAGAGTAGGAAATCTAACGGGTGTACTCGTCCATATGATTAGTGACACATTACCTCCTTGCCTTGTCATTACGAGGGTAATTCGAGCAAACTTGGAACAGGCTCCGTAATCCCTGAGCCGCCACACCACCATAGCTTGGTTCGGGGACAAGCCCCGACCCTACGGGATATAATCGTAGTGGCGGGGTTCATCCCCACCTCATTCTCACAAATGGCGTAATAGGCTGCCTGAAGTGTCCACTATTTATCTGAACTGGCTCAGTCTGAATAAGCGAGGTGACATGTGCTATAGTATTAATTGCTTTTTAATCAAAGATTCTATGTTTGAGTTAGTTTCCTCAGGCACCATCACCTCAGCGAAAGGCTTTCTAGCAGGAGCAACCCATAGTGGGATAAAGACCGAGGATGAGCTTGATCTAGCCATTCTTTACTCCGAATTGCCATGTGCCGCTGCCGGTGTTTTTACCACCAATCGGGTTAAATCAGCTCCAGTCATTCTATCTCAAAAACGTTTATCCAGAGGGCAAGCCCAAGCAATAGTGGTAAATTCGGGTTGTGCCAATGCCTGCCTGGGCCAACAAGGTATAGCCGATGCCTCAGAAATGGCAAGCCTAACCGCGAAAAAACTGGAAATTGGAGCCGCGGATGTCCTTGTAGCTAGCACTGGCATAATTGGGATACCATTACCTATGGATTGTATTAGAAGTGGAATCGAGAGAATAAAGCTTCACCAAAATGGAGGTCATGATTTTGCCAGGGCAATAATGACCACAGACACAAAGCCTAAGGAGATAGCAATTAAGGTTGATGCGCAGAGAAGTGAATTCATCATTGGTGGAGTGGCTAAAGGAGCAGGCATGGTCCATCCTAACCTGGCTACTATGCTTTGTTTCATAACCACTGATGCCTTGGTAAAGGCTGATTTTTTACAATCATCATTACAGAGGGCAGTAAACGCTTCTTTTAATATGATTAGCATTGATGGTGACACCAGCCCCAGCGATTCTGTATTTCTACTAGCCAATGGCTTAGCTGGCAACGAGACACTCGGCTTTGATAATGGTAAAGCTTTCCAGGAAGCTTTGAATGAAGTTTGTATTTATTTGGCCCAGTCTATGGTTCGAGATGGCGAGGGAGCAACTAAGCTTATAGAAGTTACTGTAGAGGGAGCTATAAAGCAAACCCAGGCTCGCCAGGCAGCTCGAGCTATCGCTAGCTCAACACTGGTAAAAACAGCCATACATGGCAACGAGCCCAATTGGGGACGTATTGTTGTTGCCTTAGGACAAAGTGGAGCGGAAATAGTGGAAGGTAAATTAGATGTTTATTTGAATAACACCTGTGTAATGAGGCAAGGTTGCCCCACATCCTTCGGCCAGGAAGAAATGAGAGCGGCTTTAAGTGCCAGTGATAATGCACTCATAAGAGTATGCCTTAATCTCGGAAACGGCAAAGCTACAGCCTGGGGCTGCGACCTATCTGAGGAGTATGTTACCATTAATAGTGAATACACTACTTAATGAGAACGATGAAGCCAATAGTAGTTAAGATTGGTGGCAGTACTCTGGGCAATCGTGATACTACCCTGGAAGATTTAGTAGAACTTCAAAAGCAGGGCATCTAACTGCGGATGCCCAGCCTTTTTATTGGTGATTATACAATACAAGCTTTTGTTCAATTCATAGTCTGCCCTAGGCAAATGACTTCCTGCTTCTGACAAATGGTCATTGCTAGAGTCATCAAGATGTTACTATCAGTACGTACCTCGATGGATCTTGGTGGCGGTCTGCTTCATTATTTCTCTTAACCATTCTAGAGCTTTAGTGTCTTCCTCCCAGAATTGCCCCCATTGTTCCCAGTAATAATAAGCCTCATCTGCGCCTCCTACTGTAACCATATCCGGCCTCGCTGTTCTAGGCAGGCGATGCTTGGTCTTTAAGAGTTCTTTTCCCACCAGGGGTAAATATTCAATAGCCTCCTGAAGTGCTAAGGTTGCCTTTTGTCGCTGCCCGAGCTTGAAAAGAGCCAGAGCTCGTCCGTAAAGAGTGTCAGACATTATATCATCAGGGTACTGCTTAGTAATCTCGAGAGCATCTTCAAATCTACCTAGTTTGAACAATGCCTCTTGAGCCATTGCTCGAACCCCCTGATTATCGTTGGGGTTCAAGGAGAGTAACTCCTGGAATAACTTCAGAGCCTCCTCTATTTCCCCGTCCTCGTATTTAACTAAAGCCAATCCATGAAGGCATCGCAAAAATGGCCTGTTCTCCAGCAAGCACCATTCCAGGCGATCTCTCCCTGGTTTGAAATCTTTTGGGAATGCCTTGCGGCCAATGCGGACATCCTGTTCCCAGAGGTCACGAGCTTCATCCACTAGATTTCGTTCTGATAGAACCAGGGCCAAATGATGAAGCGCATCCAGGTGGTCAGGCATCTGGGCAAGTACCGCTCGGAAAACTCTCTCAGCTTCATCCAGATCGCCTTCCTCATATAGCTCACACCCTGCATGAAACTCGTCCATTAAATCACGATATATAGCCGGATAAACGAACTCCCACTCGTGTGGAGCCACTCGAGACAACTTTAGCATGAATTCCTCACTTAATTTGAATCTTACCGATGGTCACCAGATACTCAGCAACCTGGTAAGTTAGGGTACTATATTGTTAAGTTTTATTCAATGCTTGCCTACTGTGGTATACATTTGCAATGCCACGACAACAAGAATTAGGTCTATTTTAGCTGAACAAAATAGACTTTTGTTGCATGAACAAGGCTTCCCTAATACTCTGTCCGGGACGATCAATCTCAGAGAGGGCTTTTAATCTTAAGCAAGTTGGGATTGCGCACCTTGGTATAGACACTGGTAGTCTCCAGCCGAGCATGTCCCAGAAGACTCTGAATGTAACGAATGTCGACGCCAGCCTCCAGCAAGCGGGCGGCGAAGGAATGGCGTAGGGAGTAACAGGTAGCATGTTTCTTCAGCCCTGAGGCTTTGAGGGTTCGAACGAAAACCTTTTGCACCGCGCGAGGTATAAGTGCGCCGCCACGTTCGCTGGGAAATATAAGGTCTTTTATCATTTGGGGCTCATCCTGTAGCTCCTTCATGCATTATCAATATGTCTAACGTTATCGGTGCAAAAGAAGTTCGGCAAAGCCGAATTTGGACGAAGCGAAGCGGAGTCTTTTACACCGTGTTATACGCTCCGAGCATAGCGAGGACAAGGAGCAAAGCAACGAAGTGTCATGGAGGAAGAGAAGCTTCTGGAAAGCCGCCGTTTGGTGGTTCGTTCGTATAGCACTATCCTTCCTTTCTCTTTTCTCATTTCACACTTTGAATATCTACCATCTTACCACTAAATCCGGCAAACTCCATTGGACGATGAGTAAATACTATCACTTGTAGATCATGCTCCTTTATTGCTTCATTTGTTAGTTCAATCATTTTATTTGAACGGTCTGAACTAACATGTACGAATGGGTCGTCAAGTAACAGACACTGGGAATCTCTTCTACTTAAATGCTTTGCAACAGCTAATCTAACACATAGAGTTAATACCTCTTTTAATCCAGACGAGCCATCATTAAATTCTAATGAAATATCCTCAAAACCTCGCTCACCGAGTCGGGTTGGAAATAGATATTCATTCAGTTCCACATCCTCATGCAAAAATCCTGTAACATAACTCAACGAACGCTTTACTTCTTCCTGTATTGGACCGACCACTGCTGCTAAAGCTGAACGATACTGCTGTTCTAATGCTTCCTTTAAGAGTTTATACGATTCTGCACGTATCCGCTCTTTCTCAAGTCTTTCACTGAGAATTTCCATACGGGATTCGCTTTCTGCTAATTCTGAATATGCTCCCCCTAGACTTGCCGTGCCTATCCCACCTTTGAGCTGGTCTATAGAAGTTCGTTGTTGTCGAATTACTTGCTCTTGATTTTCTATCTGCTGTTCCAGGCGTTTTATTCTATATATTGGGCCTTTCTCTAACTCCTCATACCGCTGCTTTATTTTCTCACAATCTTCGTTTCTCTTCTCGAGATTTGCTTCTGCACTCCCTAATTTTTTTTCTTGAAATTCCACTGAGCCATATTGGCGAATAATTTCACGCTCCTGGGTTCTTGCGTCATCCAAGTCTTTAGATAAATGCTTCTGCTCTGCTCGAATCTCAGCTAATTCTTCTTTTTTCTCTATTAACTCTTTATCAACTTCGTCTCTCCCAGTTCTCGCTTTATCGAGGACGGCCCTTGCCTCCACCTCTTCCTTTTCCCTTTTATTCACAAGTTTTCCAAGGTCAACATCAGTAGGATTCAATTTTATTGCATTAGGTATCCTCTTAATCTTTTTATATTCTTCATATTTTCCCTTGAATTTTTTTAGCTCGAGAGTTATTTCGTTGATTGAGCGTTCATCAACTCCCCTTCTTTCTGCAACTAATTCCTTTATACTGTTTGAAATCTCGTTTTGGGTCTGACTTAGCTCTTTTAGTTCGTCTATCGAATTTACAGCGTATTTGCTCAATGTCCCCTGAATACTTTCTTCCAGATGCAGAATGTCAACCTTTGCATCGTGTGCCTGCTCTAGTTTGGCTTTGACTGTAACCTTCCCCAAACCCGGTGCTCCTACACTTACTCTCTCAGTCCCTGTTGCAGTTAGTTTTCCGTCTTTGAGTCTCTCTCCATCCACCTCAACTTCAAGTGAGCCTTTTTCGCCAGGCGTAACGTTTACTGCAAGCCCTCTTGCCGTCAAGCTCTCCTTCAATGCTTCGATTTGCGTCTGACTCTGGATGAGGTTCTCGACCTCTTTGTTGGTAGGCGTAATCGGCACTTCCTTTTCCCTTAGACTTTCAATTTTGTCATCAAGAAGTTTCATCCTCTTTATTTTCTTCTCCAACACCCCGGTTTTTGCTTCAGCGTCGGATTTTGTCCACAAGATTCGGGCATCCCTCGTCAGTTCCTCGCATTCCCTTATTTTCATCGCCTTCTCTTCCACTTTTTCTTTTATTTCCTGCTGTCGTCCTTCCAACTGTTCGCATAAAGCTTCAAGTCGAGAAAGGTTCTCCCTCGTTTCCTTTTCTTTCTTTTGGTGCCTCTCTATTTTTTCCGCTGATTTTTCAAGCTCTATTAGTGCCTTCTTTGCATCCTCAACATCCCTCCCTGCTTCCCTAACACCGGCTTCAGATGCCTTTAACTCAGACTCAATCGAAGAAAAGTTAATTGCCTCACTTCTAGCTTTTTTCAATTCTTCCTTGGTCCCTATGACCTTCTTTTCAAGTATGGGAAGTTGTCGTTGAAGCTCTTCTAATTGTTGTTTTTCATCATCTACCTTTTTTATTTTATCCCTAAGCTCAACACTCCCCTGTTGAAGAGTTTGAATTTCTTCTTCGGTACTTGATATAAGTGAATCCTTACTAGTTTTTCCGGTCTTTGTAAAATATTGAGCATGGGAAAATTGAACAAACTCTTGAACGGCCCGAAATTTCGGAGTAACAAGCACCCCCCCACCATCTTTTGTTTCTAAGTGGAGAGCGGCGGTCGGGTCTCCTTCTTTATCAGTTGGGAGTTCTCGATTCTCCTGGGGAGCCCATAGCCAGTGAAAAGCACCCCATTGTGAGGGTTTACTTCCCCTTGTAGATGGCAAATCCGCTTCCAATAATTGTATTAGTTGTCCATCTGCTGAGTCATCTTGGCCTAGAAGGATAGGTTCTTCACCAACGATTTTATATAATGAAGTTCCGTTCCTTAAATTGAAATTCTTCTCGACACGATATCTTGTTTTATTGAGCGTGAATTCAATACGAACTGTTGATGTTACGGCTCCAGAAGCTGTAAGGGGTTTAATGCGCTTGATGGCCTCAGCATGAGTGCTAGACTTGTCAAAAAGTCCTCTGCTCAAAGCTTCCAATACGGTTGATTTTCCAGTCTCATTCGGTCCATATATAACAGTTGTATCCTCACCAAAATCAATCCTCGTTTTAGCGTGCTGTCTCCAGTTTTCGAGCTCGACCCAATGAAGCTTCATACCTCAACCTCCTTTCCAAGCCTTTGTAGATGTGCAAGAGCCTCAATGATTATTCTTCTTTCTCTTGGATCAATCTCATTTGCTAGTAATTGTTCCAAATGTATTTCAGTCTGATTCAATATTGGATCTCCGAAATCAGGTGGTGCTTCTAATTGAGGTGGCACCGTAATGTTGAGTGAGTCTAATTTTACTCTTAAGTTTTTATGTATTGTTGTTTGGAATTCTAATATATTTTCGAGTTCTTCTTTAAATTCCAGCGGCAATTCTCCATAAAGGACCAATCTAACCATATCAATGCCTTTAATTGATTCAAAATACTTTTCCAGTCCGATAAGGGAGGAAGAATCTTTCATTTCAAATTCCCTAGATACCCATGTCAATTGACCCGTTTTAATAGGCACAATTTTCGGTGCATCCCCTTTCCCATCAATTTGAATCAACAAACAATGTCCAGCATTATCTTCATCATACTTTGTTTGTTCATGAGTCCCAGAATATGCTATTCGGGCTATTCCAGTGCTATCTTCAAAAGTTCTATGACTGTGCCAGTGACCTAAAGCAAGGTAATCTATACCAGTTCTATCAATGTATGCTGGATCAATTGGTAAATCTACATCTTCCCAAGTAGGCACAGGAGATTTTCCTACTAAACTTCCATGTGCAACTCCTATATGGATGCCATCAACTTCGCGAACAACAGGGATTGTTCCAGTAAGATCTTGTGTGGTGAACTTTGAAAGAACTGGACAAGGATGAAGAATTGCGTCGGTAACCTTGACAGAATCGCTTGTACGAAGGATTGTAAGGTGGTTTACCCGTTGAAATATTGGTCTATTATAAACACAATCTGCGCCTAACATATCGTGATTCCCTGGGAGAAGATAAATTGGAATGTCAGGATACTGATTAAATATTGTAACAACTTTTTTGACATCCTCTTGACTAATCATATTATGCTCAAAAATATCACCGCACAAGAGCACGAAGTCAACTTTTTGCTCTTGAGCAGATTTCAACACATTATGGATTGATTCAATTCGGATCTCACGCACAATAGGGCCAGCATCTCCAAGACCCCCACCTTTCATTCCAATCTGCCAGTCGGATGTTTGAATAAATTGAACCAATTTATTACCTCCTTATAAATACTATTCTTTATATACTTTTGCAGATCCCAAGGATTAAGGCATGGCGTATAACGGGACTCGGGTTTGCGAAGGG
>DAOUTC010000143.1 GCA_030626915.1 Dehalococcoidia bacterium | reverse complement strand
GGCTCTAACTCATGGAGATATGGAGGCATAGCTGATGTTAGCTGTCCGGGATTCTCACCTACCAACTCTTGACAGTAACGAATTCCTCCCCAATTTTGCATTTTCCATTTCCTTTTGCTATTGTAGCAATAGAGGGTGGCGTGAAATTCATTGTTATTTTGGAGCCTGAGGAAATTGGATATTCTGTCCACTGCCCGGCTCTGCCTGGTTGCGTTAGCCAAGGTGATAGCCGGGAGGAAGCTCTGGCTAATATTCGGGAAGCTATCGAGGGAATTTTAGCCCTTAGAGAGAAGCATAATATGCCTCTTGCGAAAGAGACCCCCGAACTTGTGGCAAAGGAAATACGCTACTGCCTTAAGGAGCGTAGAGCAGAGGGGCTTCCCCTTACAATTGAAACTGAGGAAGTGGAGGTATCCCCGAAGGTAGCTGTTTGATGGCGAAGCTGCCTGTGGTAAAAGGAGACGAGGCCATCAAAGCTTTCGGGAGAGTTGGCTTTTCCCTCGACCACTGGAGTGGAGGACATGCTATTCTTTATCATGCTGACGGGCGTCACCTCAGCATTCCCGGTGGGAAGAGAGAGCTTAAGGCAGGTACTCTGCGAACCTTGATCCGCAAGGCTGACCTTACCGCTGACGAGTTTACCGAGCTCCTCTAAACCTTTCATTAATCCCGACTCCCCTTTATGAAATTCTAATATCTAAACTCTAAATTCTAAACAAATCCAAAACTCCAAATTCAAAATTCAAAACGGTTTTGGATTTTGGTCATTCGAGATTGTTTAGGGTTTAGGATTTCGGATTTAGGATTTATCCAGATTTTGCATTTCCTCATCTACTGACTACTGGCTACTGACTGGTTCCCAAGTTTTGCTTTCTTACTCCGAAAGCCAATCCTATCTTGCAAACTCGTCAAGCAACCTCACTGTGTTGTGCATTTCCTCGGCAGTAACATCATTAAGTAGCTTAAGCACTACTTGAAGGAGCTTCCCCAACTCCTTTCCAGCATACTGACGATAAGAAACAATAACACCGTAATGTTCTTTCCCAGCTAGAAACCACTCCCGGGCTAATCTTAGGTAGTCATGAAAGTTGCAAGAAAGAATGGCTCGCTCTTGTTGTTGGGCAAACTCCATTTGCTCCTCATCTGACTTGCCTCTCATTCCGGCTTCATAAGTGCTTATAGCGTCAAAACCTCACTCACGAAGGAGCTTGGCTAAATCAGGGGCGATATCTTCGTTGAGGTAAAACTTTATGAGCAAGGCTCAGTCCTGAACTTGATAAGCCCCTTTGGACCTAACTCAAAATTGTATCTCTGCTTAAGGTCCTCCAGGCTTTCTTTAACTTCTATCTCATCCTCGTGGTCAAGATAATAGCTAATAGCATCGTAGATAGCTGCGCGCCTCATTTGGGGATAAGTAGCAACGATGTCTTCTGAAGAACAACCTTGCCCATAAAGCCTTGCTACCAACTCAACTGCAATTCGAGTGCCTTTAATGGTAGGTCGCCCACCACAAATACCGCTCTCTCTGACGATATAAGGATGCTCTGTCTTTACTTCCATCTCTGTAAATCCCTTTATTGTTACTTACTCTATATACTTAGTATATCAGTTTAGGATTCCTTTCCCAACTCAGCAAGTCATCAACCAGGGCAAATTATCAAGGTTGTTTACCAGCCGCGCCTGTCGTTCTGAGAGAGATTAAAATTCAAAGATAAAAAGGCAAAATTACAGATTAAAATGGGAAAATACTTCATTTTTATCAAACTCTAATATCTAAACTCTAAATCCTAAACAAATTCCAAATTCAAATAGCAAAACTCATTTTGTTTTGAACCTTTGTCATTAGTGCTTTGTATTTGTTTAGATTTTCGGATTTCGTGCTTAGGATTTATCCAGATTTTGCTCTTTGCATCTCTTTCTGCTATGCTGATAAAGGAGGTGATACCTAATGGAAATCCTAGATATTCCTGAGGTAGAAAAGCAATACCCAGATGAATGGCTTTGGTTTGAAGTCTATGAGACTGATGAGCTGAATCGCCCCATAAAGGGTAAGCTTCTGGCTCATAGCCCCAGCCGAGCCGCTTTGGATGAATTTATGAATAAGAGGGTTGGCGTTTATCATCATACTTACCGCATTTACACTGGTCCGAAACCGAAAAAAGGCATGGCAGTTGTTTTATGAGCAGGATTCCCTTCGATCCCAATGCTCCTATTTTGCTGTTTGAATGTGTCCTTGAATTCAAGAGTCGACATATATTTATTATGGCCCTTGATACTGGCTCCTCCTACACTATCATCTCTGAAGCAGCAGCAACCCAAGTTGGTTATGACCTTTCTAAGATATCCGAGTATGTCTCTTTTAGCAACGCCTCTCGAAGCCACCTTGTACCCAAAATAACTCTTAGCTCTTTCAGCCTGGCTGATGCCAAAATTGATGACCTCGATGTGCTTATCTATACCCTCCCCGAGGAGCACGGCATTGACGGTATTATTGGCTTGAACTTCTTGCGTCATTTCAATATCAAACTTGACTTTGAGCATGGCATCCTCTCACTCAATCCCTTCAGATAAATCAAAATTCAAGGATAAAAAGTCAAAATTACAATTCAAAGTTCAAAAATCCTCCTGCCGCAGGTTTCTTTGGTGCCCAATTTTGAGCTTTAGACTGTATTTTTCATTTTTCACTTTGCCGTTTGCATTTCCTTATCTACTGACTACTGGCTTCTCTGGCATCACCCAACCAGCTATCAACCATTACTGGTATTTTCATGACACGAAAAGTATAACCCAGGGGAGGTTAAGAAAGGTTAAGATCTCGCCAGGCGGTATCCCTTGCCGTGCTCGGTGAGTATGAGCTTGGGGTTAGCAGGGTCCTTCTCGAGCTTCTCCCGTAGATGCCTCATATG
>DAOUTC010000164.1 GCA_030626915.1 Dehalococcoidia bacterium | reverse complement strand
GAATAAGCGAATCATCACTAATTCTTCTCAACCAGTTTGAATAATACTTATAGTCATGCTTCCCAATAATCACTAACTTTACCTCGGGAATCTCATCTTTAACCAGACCAAAAGCTTGAATTAGGAAGTGAAATCCTTTTACCGGGCGGATTGCTCCCACGGATAAAATAACAGGGTGGTCTTCTAGATTAAGTTCTTTTCTAATTTTGTTCCCGTCAATCCTTGGATGGAACAGATTAGAATTTATTTGCACATATGAGACTTCACTATTGAGACCTGTGTATTTCTTAAGTTCTGCTTGACCAAATTTACTTACTGAAACTGCATCATCTGCATTCTGCACGGTAAGTTTCGTTAAGAATATCTGCATCTTCATGTAAATCTTCTCGTATAGGTGAGGAAGATACTGGGGGTCCATTATGCCATGGTACCAGAAGGTATATTTAACTCCATACTTTCTCTTGGCTAAGAAAGCCAACCAAGTTGAAGGATAATAATGGGCAATCACCAAATCGAAATCTTTAAGCTTGGGAAGCCATTTAAGGATTTTCGGCAAATCTAGGGGGAAGAGCAATCTATATACTCTTTCCCAGAAGAGGCTTTTGGGCATACCCATAATGAAGACCTCTATATTTTTGGGCTTCATATTTGCAGCAAAGGCAAATATTGCCACCTGATGTCCTTTGCTTGTCAGTTCTTCGGCTTGGAATCTTGCTACTTGAGCACCGCCATCAAACTCGACAAAATTTGGTGCTAAGATTGCGATTTTCATGCCTCTCTATCTACTTGAAATATACTTGAGGAATGCTTTTGCCGAACGCCACAGTATCTTTAACTCGTCCCAGCCATGCCTGCGGAATACTCGCCTAAAAGCAATGGGAATATAGGCAGGAGAAAGATAATAGCTTTTCAGTATTTCATCAACACTGATTCTTACTTCTTCGCTGGATAGTTCGGGATAGGAAATTATCGATTTTTGGTGTCCCTGCTTATCCAGATATTCATTAGGGTCATCTGTAATCAGATACTCATTAGCTTTAGCCCATTCATAAAGCTCAGTTCCTGGAAAGGGGGTAGTTACGGCTACAGTTATGGCATCGGCATTTGTCTCTTTTATCAGCTTTTTGGTCATTTCTATAGTTTCCTTCGTCTCACCAGGTAAGCCGATAATCCAGTTCCCATGTATCGGCAACCCTGCCCTTTTTGCATCTAGAGCAAATTGTCTTATTCGCTCTACAGTAATCCCCTTTTTGACATTTTTCAGGATGGCGTCGTTTCCAGATTCATATCCGACATCTATCATCAAGCAATTTGCTTCCCTCATCGCCTTCATCATTTCACAGCTGAGGTCGGCTCTGGCCTGAGCTCCCCAAGGAATCCTTAGGTGTCTCTCTATATAGCCCTGACAAAACTCTAAAACTCGCCTCTTATCTATAGTGAAGGTATCATCCTCTAGAAAAACTTGCCTCACTTCAGGGAGGTTCTCTTCTACCCACTCAATTTCATCAAGAAGATTAGGAACGCTCCTCACCCGATGTTTTCTTCCCATGAGGGTCTGAGGCCAGGAACAGAAAGTGCACTGGAAGGGGCAACCCCTCCCGGTAAATATTTGAACCTCGGGATGCAAAGCATAGTTAAGTAGATAATCTCTAACCTTAAGATGTTTTTTATAAACTTCGGAGACGAAAGGTATTTTATCTAAATCCTCGGAATCGGAAAACTCTCTATCTGGGTTATGGATTATTTCTGCACTCTCCTTGTATGAGATACCTCTCATTGGTTGGAGGCTACTTCCTTTATCAATGGCCTCAGCTAACTCTCTTAAAGTAAAATCGAATTCCCAGCGGGCAACTATGTCTATGCCTGGGCTTAAAAGTATCTTGTGGGCGAATTGAGAGGCAGGGGCTCCCACCAGCACAGTTTTAGCATTGGGGTAAT
>DAOUTC010000001.1 GCA_030626915.1 Dehalococcoidia bacterium | reverse complement strand
CGCCCTTTGTTGACCTTAATGATGTAGTCAGGGGCTTGGAGCTTTTGTAGTAGCCTCATAATTCCTCTCACCAAATATCTTACTGCCTATTCTCACTATGTTGGCACCCTCCTCTAGGGCAATTTTATAAGAATTTGTCATCCCCATAGAGAGATACCTCATCTGCATGTTAGGCAAATTAAGTTTTTTGATTCTTTCAAATATCTTTTTCGTTTCCACAAAATAAGGTCTTGAATCTTCAGGGTTCCCAAAACGAGGTCCCATAGTCATAAGTCCCATTACCTTGACATTCCCCAGAGTGGAGATCTCTCTTATTAACCGCTCAGCATTCTCCGGGAGCACTCCCGCTTTTTGTTTTTCTCGACCGCTATTTATCTCAATTAATATAGGCATCACCTTGCCAATCTGGGCACACCTCTTGTCAATTTCCTGTGCTATTTTTAAAGAATCAACGGTTTCTATCATATCGAACAATTCCAGTGTTTTTCTTCTTACATTATGTTTCTGCAAAGTGCCGATGAAATGCCACTTCGCTTTCTTCCCCACTACTTCATATGCCTTTCTTGCTTCCTGGACGTAGTTCTCTCCGATGATTTCTACGCCAGCCTCAACCGCCTCCAGAATCTCCTCAGGCGTCCTTGCTTTCGCCGCTGCCACCAACTCAACCCCATCTGGCAGCGCAGACAGTATTTTTTGAACATTCTGCCTGATAATAATAGCCATATCTACCATGCACTTATAGGCTTTGTCCTTGGTTATCTTGAAGGTTGCCCACAATGAGCCGCCAGGGACTCGAACCCTGAACCGGCTGATTAAGAGTCAGCTGCTCTTCCGATTGAGCTAGCGGCCCAAGAATAAATAGATATTAGCACTGGAAAAGGATGGAGGGCAAGGTTAGAAATACATAAGCCTCCTCCCACCTTTGAGGCCGGAGGAGGCAAGCAAGATATCAATCTTTCAGGTAGTTAAACTATGGCATAAACTATCTGGACGTTGACCGTGATTTTTAACTCACCAGGGCTTACAGGAGTCTCAGGGGCAGGAGCCATACCACCTGCTTCCTCAACGAGCCTGGGAAGTTCTGGCCGATATATGGCTCCCTCAGAAATATAAGTGGGCTTACCTAGCGTAACGCCAGCCGATTCAGCCAATTGCGCTGCTTTATTTTTAGCATCTTCCACTGCTTTAGCTCGCGCCTCTTCATAATATGGGGTGGGGTCATCTATGCTAAAGCTTATGCCCTGAATTCTAATGTAATCGCCACCGGCTTCGACTACAGCATCGATAATAATGCCAGCTTTATCTATCTCTCTTATCTTGGTAAGCACTGTATTGGTCACTCGATAACCAATAATTTCCTCCTCATCTTTCTCTTTAACCCATCTTGTCACGGGATAGATGCTAAACCGCTGCGTCTGAATATCCTTCTCTGCTACACCATTGTCTTTTAATGACTGCATCACCTTATCCATTGCCTCACTTGCTTGTGTCTGAGCTTCAGCTACTGTATCCGCCCGAGCCTCGACTCCAAGGCGTAGCTCAGCTATATCAGGAACTGCCATTGCTTCCCCTTGACCATTAACCCATATCCCGGTATTTTGCTGTGGTGTGATAGAAATGACCCCTTGCCCACCTCCCGGGGCACAGCCAACAGCACCTAATGCCAACACCGCTATCAAACAAGGAATTAACCACAAAGTCTTTTTCACTTAAACCTCCCTTTGTAAAAGTAACCTTCTGACACTATATAACGAATAAATTGGCCCTTGGTTTATGCTAAAATAGCCTTCGCGATGAAAATCATGCGCGAAATTGGCATAACTATCCTTATAGCCATTGCTATCTTCGCTACTATTAAAGCTACCATACAAGGCTACAGAGTACAATATTCCTGTATGCTGCCGAACATTGAAGATGGCGAGTGGATTATGGTAAATAAAGCAAGCTATTTCTTCTCGGACCCCGAACGTGGAGAGGTGATTGTTTTTAGGCCGCGCGAGGAAGTTGGGTCAAAATACCCATTTATCAAGCGAGTTATTGCTCTTCCTGGCGAGAACGTGGAGATTAAAGATGGCAAGGTTTTCATCAATGATATTCCTATAGATGAACCTTATATCTTTCCAGAGCCACCGCGACACAATAAGGACTTTGGCCCAGAGAAAATGCTTGATGACCAATACTTTGTTCTGGGAGACAATCGTAACGATAGCAATGATTCCCGTTCTTGGGGGCCTGTCTCCAGAGACGATATCATCGGCAAGGCCTGGCTTGTTTACTGGCCATCAGGCAAGTGGGGGTTGGTAAAACATTACAGCTACCCCGAGTTAAGCGAGGCAGGTGAGCAAGAAGCAGTATTTTGCAGCCAGTTGGAGGTGCAATTTGAGCCATGAAGTAATGGAGATATTCAAGATGAGTGGGGCGGTAAAGGAGGGGCATTTCCTACTCACCTCTGGATTACATTCACCCCTATATTGGGAGAAGTTTCGTATCTTGCAATACCCACACTATACTGAGAAGCTGTGTCGCCTTATTGCGCAACACTTTAAACAGCAAAAAATAGAACTGGTTGCCGGACCAACCACTGGTGGCATTATCCTCTCTTTTGAAACTGCTCGTCAGCTAGGAGTGAGAAGCATCTTTGCTGAAAAGGAGGAAGGAATAAGGGTTTTTCGTCGTGACTTTAACATCGCACCTGGTGAAAGGGTTCTCATAGTTGATGACATCCTGACCACAGGTGGCTCGATCAGAGGAACGATGAACGCTGTAGAGAAACTTGGTGGCATCGTTATTGGCATTGGAGTGCTTATCAACCGCAGCACAGAAAAGATAGACTTTGCTGTGCCTCTCTTTAGTTGCATTTGCAGTCCCACAGTAGTTTATACGGCTGAAGAATGCCCCCTCTGCGCTGCTCATATCCCCTTAGTAAGACCCGGCAGTAAAAGCTAGGCTGTGGTTGTTAACAGAAGTCAGCATCTACCTTGCGAAATTACCACTAATACAGGCTATTTTGATATAATAACTAGCTAGTCTGGGGCTGTAGCTCAATTGGGAGAGCGCCTCCTTTGCACGGAGGAGGTCAGGGGTTCGAATCCCCTCAGCTCCACCAAGTATAAAATCTGGAAGCTTATCTGTATCCATCCTATAAAAAGTAGGTGAAGCTCCTCGGCACACTTCGCTGGATGGTGTAATGACTCCCGTGGCATGAGTAAGTAAGATGCAAGTTACTTTTAAAGCATTAACTTTGTAAGACAATTTATTAACTCAAGAAAGGTGAAAAGGGAAGGCTTGCTGGTGTATAATGGGCCTCGGAGGCGTGTAGATAAAGTTAAAAGTCATTGGCTCTTCTCAAAGAGAAAAATCATGGGAGATAGGGTTGCAATCTTCATAGATGGGAGCAATTTGTATCATGCTCTGCAAGGCAACTTCGGGCGCCACAACCTCAACTTCGCAGAGTTTGCCAATAAGCTCGTAGGGACGAGACAATTATTCCGAACATACTATTACAACATCCTGCAAGACCCAACCCGCTGGCCCGATGCCCATCGCGAACAACAGGAGTTCCTTGATATACTTCGTAAGACGCCATATCTGGAGGTTCGACTAGGAAGCACCAAAATGGCACAGGGAGGACCTGTTGAAAAAGGTATAGATATTATGTTAGCTACAGATATGCTGCATTTCGCCTGGAGAGATCTCTACGATGTGGCAGTGCTGGTGAGCGGGGATTCTGACTTCGCTTATGCTCTTCAAGCTGTGAAGAACATAGGCAAGTATGTGGAGGTAGCCTATTTTGAAAGAAGTATATCTAAAGACCTTCTGGATGTAGCGGATAACCAACATCTACTGAACCGAAGTTTCTTCAAGGGTTTGTGGTCAGGTAAACACCGCACTAAAGATAAAGGAATAAGTGTAGAAGAAACGTAACTTCTTACTGAGATTACAGGCTTAGTGTATACCTGATAGTTTGAATTTACTGAGTGAGACAAGCAAACTCAATAAAGGTTAACTAAAGTGCGGCAAATTAAAGGGTAAGAATGACTAAAGATTACTATCGAATTTTAGGAGTGCCCAGAAACGCTTCGGAGGAGGAGATTAAAAAAGCCTACAGAAAACTGGCTATGCAGTATCATCCCGACCGCAACCCAGGGAGAGAAAAATGGGCTAATGAAAAGTTCAAGCAGATAAACGAAGCCTATGCGGCCCTGGGAGACCCCAAAAAAAGAAGACAATATGACCAATTCGGCACAATTGGCCATGTTGGTGATATTTTTGGAAGTCCCTTTACCAGAGCGACCTTCGAAGATACGATAAAGGACTTTGGCGGAGCTGGCCTTGGATTTGACTTTCTGGACAACATATTTGGTGATTTCTTAAAGGGTAAGGGAAGCTCGTTCTCCTTTAAAAATTTCGCCAGGCCAGGAGTAAGGTTTGAAGCTTGGCCAGGGGAAAGAATTAACCTGGATGAGATATTCGGTCAAGCTCAGAGAGTTCAGCAGCAAGATGTTCACTACGAACTTACAATTACCCCAACAGAGGCTTCCCAAGGAACAGTAAAATTACTGAGAAGAAAAGGAAAAAGACTGGAAGTAAAGATTCCCCCGGGAGTAAAAACGGGCAGCGCGGTTAGATTAACTAACGCTCGCCGCATAACTGACAGCCAACCTGGAGATATCTTAATCCGAATTAAAGTGAGATGAAACCTTACCTCCGCTTCAGCAAAGGAGAGAGGAATTTAAATTCAGCGGTACCCGCTCGTTCAAGCAGTTGGAAGATTACGACTTCAGTGCTAGTTATCACTCCTCCAGCTTGCTCAACCATTTTTAACCCCACTTCCCAATCTGATTTATAACGGGAACAGACTGCATCTCTTACCAGGCTAACCTCATAACCATCGGCTAGCAAATCCAAAGCTGTCTGTAATACGCAAACATGCGTTTCAATACCGGTCAAAATGAGATGCCTAACACAAAGGCTTTTTATTTTTTCCTGAAAGGGTGGATGGGCATAGCAACTAAAGGTGAGTTTTTCAATAGGTTGATACAAATCACCTAATTTCTGTGTTAACTCACCAGTTGTTTTGCCAAGCCCCTGAGGATATTGTTCTGTTATTATAACTGGGATATGCATAAGTCTGGCTAAATCAACCAAAAGTTCAATATTTTCGGTAACTTTCCTCCGGATATCCTCCTCTACTGCAGCCACCATTTTATCCTGGAAATCTATTATCACAAAAGCTACGTTGTCTTTGCGGGGGTGAAACTGCTCGTTCAATGCCTTATCTTTCTTTGGAAATGGAGACTGGGATTTAGCGTTTGGTAAATTGCGGTGCCTTACGAGCTCGTTTAAGACCATATTTCTTACGCTCTTTAATCCTGGCATCTCGGGTAAGCAAGCCTTCTTTGCGTAACATAGGTTTAAATAACTCATTTTCCTTGGCCAGAGCTCGGGCGATACCATGACGAATAGCTCCTGCTTGGCCACTCATTCCTCCACCATTCACCTTCACCGTAACATGAAATTTGCCCATAGTATCGGTGGCCAGGAAAGGGGCTTCAACCATACGACGATATTCAAGGCGAGGGAAAACTTCTTCATAGGGTCTATCGTTAATCGTTACCCCTCCGTCCCCCGGGAAAACCCTGACTTGCGCTATAGCACACTTGCGCTTACCTGTGGCCCAAATATATTTTTCATTGCTCATGAGTTATCACCTTTCCTTTCCCCAACCTGGGCATGATGAGGATGTTCACTCCCAGGATAGACTTTAAGTTTCCTAAACATGGCTCTGCCTAAACGATTATGGGGCAACATCCCCTTGACGGCAAGTTCAATAACACGAGTGGGATGGCTACTAAACACTTCTCTAAAAGTTGGGCTTTTTAAGCCTCCAGGATACCCAGTATGTCTATAATAAATCTTCTGCACAGTTTTCTTTCCAGACACCTTTATTTTAGCAGCATTAATCACCACAACATAGTCGCCAGTATCAAGATGAGGAGAGTAAATTGGCTTATGTTTACCCATAAGCAAACTAGCTACCTGAGATGCCAACCTGCCCAAAGTTTTTCCCGAGGCATCAACCACATGCCATTCTCGCCTCATATCCTTAGCCTTAGGGCTATAAGTTTTCACTCCACTCTCCGAGAGGCTTGGAATAATTGACCTTGGTAAGCCATAAACCACGAGCAGGAGCCGTTGGACTGGCTAAGCCCAAGCTCTTTGCCTCCATAATATCATAGAAATCCCCAACACCTATTTTGCCTAAACCTAACCGGCTCAAGAGTCCCACTGTATTGCGCACCTGATGAGGCAAAAATGAATGAGCCTCTATATGAAAAATAACAAAATCTCCTTTCTGGCTAACTTTTGCCTCATAAACGTGGCACACTGTATTTCTTATGTCATCTACAGAAGTAACAAAGGAGATAAAATCATGCTTGCCTTGCATAAGCTGACATGCCTTGTTCATCGCTTCAATATCCAGCATTTTGGGTATAAATAGACTAAACATTTTGCTGAATGGCGACCTGGTTCTACTATTCAAAATATAATAACAATATTCCCGACTCAGGACATCACGCCTGACGTTAAAATCATTGCTCACCCTGTAAGCCTCTTTGACGGCGATATCACCGGGTAAGTAATAGTTTAGTGCTTTAACCAATGTCATCGTACTCAATGTAGACTTCGCCCAGAAACTTAGCACCTGCCCTTTAGCATGCACCCCAGCGTCGGTCCTACTAGCTGCCATGACTCTGCTGCTTTGTCCACAAAGCTTTTTTACAGCCTGCTCCAACTCAGCCTGAATAGTAGGTAAGCCAGCTTGCCATTGAAAGCCGTGATACCGTGTGCCATCGTACTCCAGGAGCAAAACAATTTGAGCCGCTCTCACTGCTTAACCAGTTCAATTTGAGCCATAGGGGCATTATCACCGCGACGAGGCCCTAACTTCACCAGTCGTGTGTACCCTCCCATTCGGTCGTAATAT
Source organism: Dehalococcoidia bacterium (assembly GCA_030626915.1). Lineage (GTDB taxonomy): Bacteria > Chloroflexota > Dehalococcoidia > GIF9 > AB-539-J10 > JAUWHW01. Next base: position 28,045 of record DAOUTC010000001.1, on the reverse strand, counting down.
TCTGGAGCAATCTCATCAAAGAGCTTTTTAACTACCTTTTTTTCAGCAATAAAAGCTAAAGCTCGCCGCCTTGAAGCAAGACTACCATCTTTCCCCAAGGTAATCACCTTCTCAGCTAAGCTCTGAATCTCCCTAGCTTTAGCTTCAGTGGTGATAATCCTTCCATGAGCCAAAAGAGCAGTTACCTGATTTCGATATAGCGCCCAGCGGTGATGGGTAGGCCTACTCAATTTCCGTCCAGCTATCTGATGTCTCATTTCTTATGCTCTGGTCTTAAAGCAATAGGAAAACCTAATTTTAACATTAGCTCCTCCACCTCTTTTCGAGACTTTTTCCCAAAACCGGGTAGTGATAGCAAACCTTCCCTATTCTTCTCTACAAGTTGCCCTAAATTCAAAATACCACCACCCCTTAAACTATTGCAAACGCGAGTAGATAAGCCTAGCTCTTCCAAGGGAGTATTATATTGGTCAGGTGAAATTAGCACACCACCGCCTAACTCCGCCTGCTCCGCCACCAGAGTCTCAAGTTCCTTAAAAGAGGCAAGTTGACTAATTAAAATGTTGGCGCTTTGACTAACCGCTTCCCATGGACAAATGGTGCCATCAGTCCAGACCTCTAAGGTCAGCTTTTCCGGGCTTCTTTCTTCTCCAGGTTTGATAGACTCCACTGAGAAATTTACTTTGCGTACCGGGGAGAAGATAGCATCCACTGGCAGTGCCCCCACAGGCAAGCCATCAGCCGCTTTAGCCGATTCATAACCCCTCCCTAACTCTACATTAAACTCAGCATAAAGTTTGGCCTGGTCGGAATCCAAGGTAGCTAATTGAAGCTCAGGATTAGCAATTTGAAAGTCTACCGTTTGCTTAATATCAGCAGCGCAGACTTTACCCTCTCCTTCTGCTTCCAGAATCAACTTGCCCGGCTGATGGGAAAGAGGTCGAAGCCTTAGCTCCTTAACATTCAGTAGGAATTCAATGACATCCTCCTTGACACAAGGAATATTAGAAAACTCATGCTGGACTCCCTCAATCTTGACCCAGGTTACAGCAGCGCCAGGTAGAGAACTGAGGAGTACACGACGCAGGGCATTACCTAAGGTAACACCAAACCCTACCTCTAAAGGTTCAGCAAGAAAACACCCATAATTACCAGCGGTTTCAACACACTTTACACTTGGTATAGATAGCTCCAATGGCGATGAACCTCCCCCTATTTCACCTGGAATAATACTCAACGATGGTTTTCCCATTAAATTTAGGATCAATGTCAGCTTTATCAGGCGAAGCTAGAACTCTGCCCGTCATTTTTTCTTCATCTAAACTCAGCCAGCCAGGGGTAACCTTCCCCTTAATTTTCTCCACTAACCTTCGATAGTATTCAGTACCTTTGCTAGTTTCTTGCCACTTAATAACGTCTCCCGATTTCACCAGACAGGAGGGTATATTTACTCTACGCCCATTAACTAAGATATGACCATGTCGCACTATTTGCCTGGCTTGGGCACGTGAATCAGCAAAACCTAAACGGTAAACCACATTATCCAGTCGCCTCTCCAACAATATCAACAGGTTTTCCCCACCTACGCCGGGCATTTTCATTGCCTCATTGAAAAAGCGACGGAATTGTCGCTCCAGAACTCCATAGCCAAAACGAACCTTTTGTTTCTCACGCAATTGAAATCCACGAAGTGAAATCTTGCGCCGCCGCACCAAGGAATGCGCTCCTGGAGGAGCATTCCTCCTCTCCAAAGGACACTTAGGCATAGAACACTTCTCCCCTTTAAGCATCAGCTTCTCACCGAGATAACGGCATAAACGACAAGTAGGCCCTGTGTACCTTGCCATGTCACACCCTTCTTCTTCCGCGAGGACGACAGCCATTATGAGGGATAGGAGTCACATCTCTAATACCGGTAACAGTAAGGCCACAAGTCTGTAACGTACGGATAGCTGCCTCACGCCCGCTTCCAGGACCTTTAATATAAACTTCAACTTGGCGTAACCCACCACTTGCTGCTTGCCGCGCTGCTCCTCGAGCAGCTAATTGAGCGGCATAAGGGGTACCTTTCCTAGAACCCTTAAATCCAGCAGCGCCTGAACTTCCCCAGGCTATAACATTACCTTCCATGTCAGTAATAGTAACAATAGTATTATTAAAAGTAGATTGAATATAGGCTCTACCTTCGCTAATTCCCCTGCGTATCCTCTTTCCTCTTCTAGTTTCTTTCCTCCTTGGCATTTACTAAATATGACCTCCTTACTTCTTAGCTACACCGCGCCTTTGACCTCTGCCAGCCACCGTCTTTCTTGCTCCTCTTTTAGTGCGCGCATTAGTGCGCGTCCTCTGCCCATGAACTGGTAAATTCATGCGATGCCTCATCCCGCGCGTACAACCAATGTCAATAAGCCGTTTTATATTAAACTGAACCTCTCTCCTGAGATCACCTTCTACCTTATACTCCTTGTCGATAAGGCTGTGTAGTTGCCCCACTTGCTCCTCAGCAAGATCTTTAACCCTGATGTTGGGGTCAACTCCAACAGTAGCCAGAATCCGCTGACTCAATGTTGGGCCAATACCATAAATGTACTGTAAAGCCACCTTAATTGGCTTATCTTTGGGAAGGTCTATACCAGCGATACGCGCCATTATCTATTCCTCACCACCCCCAAGAAAATGTTGTGCACCTTCCTGGGCGGAATTAACCTTGCCTCTGTTTATGCCTCGGGTTCTCACAGATGACCCTAACAACGCCTTTCCTTCTAATAATCTTGCACTTACTACAGCGACGCTTAACCGAAGCACTTACCTTCATTTCTAATCACCAAAAATAAAACTGGTTTATGATAAACCTTCCTGATCACCCTGTCAAAGGTAGAAGCTACCTAAGCCGATAGGTAACCCTGCCACGACTCAAATCATAGGGAGAAAGCTCCACTAAAACCCTATCCCCAGGCAAAATCTTAATATAATGCTTCCTCATCCTCCCCGAAATATGTGCCAATACTGTATGCCCATTAGCTAATTCAACACGAAACATAGTGTTAGGTAAACATACAATTACTTTGCCCTCAACTTCTATTCTTTCTTTTTTAGCCATACTTTTCTTTAAGCAAGTATCTCAGCTTTGCCATCAGTAATAACAATAGTATGTTCAAAGTGCGCTGAAAGACTTCCATCGGCCGTTAGCACTGTCAATTGATTGGGAGCCAATCTAGTATGCCAGTCCCCGGCATTGACCATAGGCTCAATAGCCAAAGTCATACCCCTACGAAGTAAGGGGCCTTTACCAAAGGCAAAGTTTGGTATCTGTGGTTCTTCATGTAATTCCCTGCCCACTCCATGCCCAGTGTATTCTCTAACCACGCAAAACCCTCTTGATTCAACGTAATCCTGAACAGCAGCCGCAATGTCTCCAACATGCGTGCCACAGTTAGCTTGAGTAATACCAGCCTTCAAGCTACCTTCAGTAGTAGCTATAAGCTCTTTAGCTTGATTATTTATCTTACCTACACCAACTGTTATAGCAGCATCGGTGTGAAAGCCACTATAAATGACCCCCACATCCAAGGAGACAATATCTCCTTCCTTTAATACACGCTCACTAGGAATGCCATGAACTACTTCATCATTAACAGAAACACATAGATTAGCAGGGAAACCTTGATAATTCTTGAAAGAAGGCTTAACTCCCCTTTTTTGTGATTCTTCAGCCATGACTGTATCTAGCCAGCGAGTTTTAACCCCCGGTTTTACTTCCATCCTTAATTTATCCAAAATTGCCGCTAGAATCTTGCCGCATTGTCGCATAATTGCTATTTCCTCAGGGGACTTTATAGTTATCATCTTAATCAGGAGCCTTCGGACCTGTAGTTATGAAAGGTTTAAGCGCAGAGATTATTTCCTCAGCTACACCTTGTATTCCCAGGTCGCCATTGACCTCGATTAGTTTTTTCTGCTTCCTGTAATAATGGACAACAGGCATAGTTTGAGCAAAGAAAATCTTCAACCGCTCCCTTACTGTTTCTTCTTTATCATCAGGACGTTGATATAACTCGCCACCACATTTATCGCATTTCCCCATTATTCTGGGCGGAGAAGTTATCAGATGATAAGGTGTTTGGCAATTTCGGCAAATCCACCGGCCACTGAGGCGCTTCACCAGCTTATCCTGGGGCACCTGTATATATATCGCTTTATCTATGCTTCTTCCTCGTTCAGCCAAAGCCTCATCCAAAGCACTAGCCTGGCCTAAAGTTCTGGGAAAACCATCAAAAATACAACCTGAGTTACAGTCAGGCATGTCAATCCTTTCGAGTATCATTTTAATAACTATTTCATCGGGGCCCAGCTTCCCCTTCTCCATATAAGACTTAGCCAAAAACCCCAGTTCGGTCTTTTTCTCCAAATTCTCCCGAAATAAGTCTCCAGAGGCTATATGAGGTAAACTCAACCTCCGACAAAGGATATCTGCTTGGGTTCCCTTACCAGCTCCCGGAGCACCCAACATAACAATATACATCGAAAAAAATCAAAATTTAAACATCAAAAGTCAAATTTACAGATTAAAAATTAAATTTTTAACTTTTGCATTTGTCATTTTTATTTTTGCATTTTTATCTTTGACTTTATTTTAGGAAACCCTCATAGCGGCGCATTGTTAGCTGAGCTTCCAGTTGCTTCATAGTATCTAAAGCAACACCAACAGCTATAAGCAAGGCAGTGCTTTGAATCGTCAACACAGTAACACCTGTAATATCCCTAGCAATGAAAGGCATAATTGCTACTATAGCTAAAAACAGGGCACCACCAAAGGTAAGATGTCTTATGACTCGATTCAAATAATCAGCTGTAGCCTTCCCGGGGCGAACCCCGGGGATAAAGCCACCTTGCTGCTGCAAAGTTTTGGGCAAATTCATTTGTTCAAATATGATCATAGTATAAAAGAAAGCAAACCCGATTACCAAGGCAAAGTACAAGCCCCGATAAAGCAAACCTAAAGGAAGGGTCGCCTGGGGGTTAAAGATTTGCATAATTTTACTAGCTAAATTAGGGGCCTGACCCGCTGGACTAGCAAAGTAGCTAGCTATCGTCCCTGGAAAGGTCATTAGAGCTATGGCAAAGATAAGGGGGATCATCCCGGCTGTGTTCACTCGTAATGGAATGTAAGTTGAGCCTGATTGTCGATACATACGGCCACCACGGATAGTGCTACGGGCATACTGCACGGGGATGCGGCGGTGAGCTTCAATAAATACAACTATGAATACCAAAGTAACCAAACTAAGTATAATGAAGGTAATCAAGCCTAAAGGGTCTTCCTTAGCCAAAAAGCCACGTCCAATCATTTCCGGCAAGCTAGCTACAATACCAGCAAAAATGATGATTGATATTCCATTGCCGATGCCTCGCTCGGTGATTAGTTCGCCCAGCCAGACGAGAAATACTGTGCCAGCAGTCAACGATGTCACTACAACAGCGATGGTTAGTGGCTCAAGGTATCCAACGACATTTTGACTATGCAACAAGGCGAGTTGACCATAGCCTGACAAAGCTGCCAAAGGCACCGTCAGCAAATTGGTGATGCGATTGATCTTGCGTTGACCAGCTTCTCCTTCCCGGGCCATGCTCTGAAGGCTAGGAATAACTGGAACCAGCAATTGCATTATTATTGACGCAGTGATATAAGGATAAACACCTAAGGCAGCCACGCTAAACCTCCTCATAGCACCACCGCTGAAGAGATCGAGCATGCCTAAAATTTGGTTCTGCTCAAAGAGTCGTTGCAAAGCGTCGAGGTCCACCCCGGGCAAAGGCACATGAGCCATAAAACGGAAAACCACCAAGATACCCAAGGTAAAAAGGAGTTTTTGCCTTAAATCCGGCAAGCTAAATATATCTATCATTGCCCGGATGAGGCGTGGCTGAGTTTCTTTACGCTGCATTTAAGCCCTCTCTACCTTTCCTCCAGCAGCGACAATCTTCCTCTCTGCAGCAGTAGAGAATTTATTAGCCTTGACTGACAAAGAGTGATGAATATCACCATCACCAAGAATTTTAGTGGGACATGCAAGAGACTTGATCAGCCCTGCTTTGAGCAGTTCTTCTAGATTTACTTCGCTCCCCGAGGGGAAAACATCAAGCCTAGCCACGTTAACAATATTATATTCAGTTTTAAAGATGTTAGTGAACCCCCTCTTTCTTGGCAGTCGCTTTATAAGAGGCAACTGACCACCTTCGAATCCAAGACGCACACCACCCCCAGAACGAGCCTTTTGCCCCTTGCAGCCTCGTCCCGAATAAGTACCATGCCCACTGCCATCCCCTCTACCCACTCGCTTTGCCTTATGTTTGGCACCCAAAGGAGACCTTACTTCATCTTGTCTCATTTACGTTCTCCTCTTGAGCTTCAAAGCCAGTTTCACCTTCGGTCACAACTTCCCTGGATTTCCTCAAGTTAGTTAAGGCAAGCATGGTTGCCTTAACTACATTAACCTGATTGGAATTACCCAGAGATTTACTAAGGATATCTTTTATACCTGCCAATTCAAGCACTGCTCGAATAGTATTGCTAGCAACTATACCGGTGCCGGGTACTGCTGGCTTGAGTAAAACCTTGGATGCTCCAAATCTAGCTAAAATTTCATGAGGAATAGTAGTGTTCACAACGGGTACTTCAATTAGGTCTTTCCGCCCTGCAGCGTTAGCCTTACGAATTGCCTCAGGAACACCAGTAGCTTTAGCTAAACCAATTCCTACATGTCCTTTACCATCTCCGACTGCCACTAAAGCTCGGAAGCGAAGTCGCCTACCCCCCTTAACTACCTTGTTTACACGATCAAGGGTTATTAACCTTTCCTCCAGATCCAGCTCTGAAGCATCAATTTTGACTCTTTTACCCACTACTTTATTAATTGCTCTCATAAAATAGACCTCGTGCCCTTTACCTCAAGTGCAATGACATCGCAGAGTGCATCACCTCAAAACAAAAATCCTGCTTGCCTGACAGCTTCAGCAAAAGCCTTGACTCTGCCATGATATTTATAACCACCACGATCAAAAAACACGCTGTTAATATCTCTATCCAACGCTCTTCGAGCAAGTAATGAACCCACAAGCCCGGCTTCCTTAGCCTTCACCATTTGCTTGGTCTTATCCCTTATCTCAGTATCAAGAGTGCTCGCCGAAACTAAGGTTTGACTTGTAGAATCATCTATAATTTGGGCATAGAAATGATTCAAGCTCCGAAAGACACATAATCGGGGCCGCAAGGCTGTGCCCACTATCTTATTTCTCACCCGCCTATGCCGTACTTTTCGAATCAGCCTTGGATTTGCCTTAGCCATATTATATCATCCTTTAGATACTTTGCCCGCCTTACCAGGTTTAAGACGTAGCTTCTCCTCAGCGAATTTAATTCCCTTCCCCTTGTAATGATCAGCAAGGCGTATGGCCCGAATTCTAGCTGATACTTCCCCAACAGTCTCTTTATCAATGCCACTAATACGAATACGATTTGTCCCCTCAATAGTGGCATTGATACCAGGGGGAAGAGGAAACTCTACAGGATGACTATATCCAACCTGAAGCACCAACTTATCGCTAACCTTTTGTGCTCTGTAGCCTACACCACTTATTTCTAAAACTCGCTCAAAACCCTTACTCACTCCTTCAACCATATTAGCCAAGAGGTTGCGAGTAAGCCCATGCAGAGCGCGAGGAGTTCTACTATTGCTAGATCGTGACACAATCAACTTTCCATCTTTCAAAGCAATAGAAATATCTGGGGAAAAACAGCGATAAAGTTCACCCTTCTCTCCTTTTACTGTTACTTTGTTCTCCTCAATCTTTACCTCAACACCTTGAGGTATAGGAATGGGAAGTAAACCAATTCGAGACATCCATTTCTCCTAAGTTAATCTACCATACGTAGCATAGGACTTCGCCGCCAAGGCGACGTCGCCACGCCTTCTGACCAGTCATAATGCCTCTAGGCGTTGACAAAATAGCAATGCTCAAGCCTCCATAGGCATGTGGAATTTCACGCCTGCCAACATAAACTCTCAAGCCAGGTTTGCTCACCCGCTCTAAACCTAATATAGCTGGCTGACCATTTGCATACTTAAGCTGGATTTTTATCATTGATTGTGGTTTATCCTTAAGAACCTCATAGCCATTAATAAAGCCCTCTTCTTCAAGGATTTTAGCAATAGAGAGTTTTACTCGAGACGCCGGCACTAGCACATCACCATGGCACGCCATAATAGCATTGCGAATCCGAGTCAACATATCAGCAATTGGATCAGTAACCATTATTGAAACTCCTCACCAGCTTGACTTTCTTACTCCGGGGATTTCACCGGTTACGGCGAGTTTTCGAAAGCAAATGCGACATAAACCAAACTTACGTATATAAGCACGTGGCCTGCCACACAATTGACAACGATTGCGTTGTTGTACTTTATATTTCGGTGGTCGCTTCCACTTCGCAATTTTAGACGCTTTTGCCATCTCAATCTTTCCTAAAAGGCATACCCACGAGTCCCAGTAAGCTTCTAGCCTCATCATCATTCTTGGCTGTAGTGACTATAGTCACTTGGAGGCCACGAACTTTATCTACCTTAGCATAGTCAATCTCGGGGAAAACTATTTGCTCCCTTATGCCTAAACTATAATTACCTCGACCATCAAAAGAATCCATAGTTAACCCTCGGAAGTCACGGAAGCGTGGCAAGACAACATTAACTAACTTATCAAAAAAATCGTACATCCGTTTACCTCGTAGTGTCACCATCATCCCAATTGACATGCCAGTTCTTACCTTAAAGGAGGCAACGGACTTTTTAGCCCGCGTGATCACCGGATGTTGCCCAGAGATTATAGTTAAGTCTCCCTCTGCTGCTTCCAGAGCTTTAGGATTTTGCACTGCTTCGCCTAAGCCAATGCTAATCACAATCTTTTCCAGCTTGGGCAGTTGCATTACATTATTATAGCCAAGCCTAGCTTTGAGCTGAGGAACTACTTCTGTTAAATACCTCTCTTTTAACCTAGATGTCATACTTAGCTTACCTAGTCAATTACCTCACCACAGGAGTGACAAATCCGCACTTTCCGACCACCATCAAGAAAATGAAGCCCGACTCGTGTAGGCTTACCACACTTATTGCACACTAGCATCACATTAGATACATCAAATGGGGCTTCAAGCTCAATTATGCCACCTTGTCTAGCTCCACCGCGAGTCCGAGAATGGCGTTTGAGCATATTAAGCCCTTCCACCACCACTCTGTCTTCTTTTGGAAAAGCACGGCGCACTTTCCCCTTCTTTCCCTTATCTTTGCCAGTGATAATAATAACAGTATCGTTTTTCCTGATTTTCATTATCAAATAACCTCCGGGGCTAAGGATATTATCTTAGTAAAATTCTTATCCCTGAGCTCCCGGGCAACAGGACCCAAAATGCGGCTCCCTCTAGGATTATTTTTGTCACCCAAAATGACCGCAGCATTTTCATCAAATCTGATATAGGAACCATCAGAGCGGCGATAAGGCTTGGCTACACGTACAACTACAGCTCGCACCACTTCACCTTTCTTTATCATACCATGTGGCACAGCTCGTTTCACCGTAACCACAATGACGTCACCAACATATGCATACCTTCTTCTGGTCCCACCAGGCACATTAATGCACATAATTACCTTGGCTCCGGTATTATCAGCTACCTTAAGTGTGGTATAAGTCTGAATCATTTTCCCCCGTTTCTACTGGCTCTGCCTCAGCTGATTCCTTCCTGGATATTATCTCTATTACTCGCCACCTCTTCTCCTTAGATAAAGGGCGTGTCTCCACAATCTTTATCTTATCTCCAACTTTGCAGACATTGCCTTTATCATGAACTTTATATTTTTTGGTGCGCCTGATAGCTTTCTTGTAAAGCGGATGACGCCTTAAAGTTTCTACTGCTACCACCACGGTTTTGTCCATCTTATCACTCACTACCCGCCCAGTTCTAACTTTTCTCCCCCCTATATAACTCATCTTATGCCAAGCTCCCTTTCTCTTACAATAGTCTTCATTCTGGCAATCTTTCTCCTGACCCTAGGAACCTCACGGTGATTGGCCAGTTGCCGTGTTGCCAGGCGAAAACGGAGATTAAAAAGCTCCTCATGAGCTTCTTCTAGCTTTTTTAGTAGCTCCTCATCGCTGAGAGCACGAATTTGATCAGTTTTCAACCCTTGTCCTCTCTTACTATAAAGCTAGCAGCAATGGGAAGTTTATAACAAGCGAGACGCACCGCCTCCCGAGCCATATTCTCAGTTATACCACCTAACTCAAACATGATCCTGCCCCGCTTAACCACAGCCACCCAATGATCAGGGGCGCCTTTGCCACTACCCATCCTCGTTTCTGCTGGCTTTTTGGTTACAACTTTATCTGGAAAAATGCGTATCCACAGTTGACCTCTCTGCCGCAAATATCGTATCAAGACACGTCGTGTTGCTTCAATTTGCCTTGCTGTTACCCAAGCAGATTCCTCAGCCCTTAAGCCAAAATCACCAATGGCCACAGTGTTCCCGCTGTGAGCTGCACCCTTCAATCGTCCTCTGTGAACTTTACGATACTTCACTCGCTTCGGTTGTAACACTTTTCTCCCTCACCTTAGAAACAATATCACCTTTATAAATCCAGACCTTGACTCCAATACGCCCCATGACTGTATGAGCCTCAACAAGGCCATAGCTGATATCGGCACACAACTTGTGCAAAGGCATTTGACCCTGATGAGAAGTCTCAGATCTAGCGATTTCACGCCCACCAAGCCTGCCAGCACACCTTATCTTTACCCCCTTGGCACCCGCCTGCATGGTTCGAAAAGCAGCTTGTTTCATGGCACGACGGAAAGGTATCCTGCTTTCAATTCGCCCAGCTATATTTCGAGCCACTAAACAAGCTTCAAGTTCAGGCCGCTCAACTTCTCTGATAGTCAATCTGACTCTCTCGCCGCTAATCTTTTCCAATTCTGACCTCAATGCTTCTACCTTTTGCCCTCCCTTGCCAATTAAAACGCCAGGACGAGCAGAGTACAGAGTTAAGCATAACTCACCCCCCGGTCGTTCGATTTCTAGGCGGGCAATATCTCCATCAGGGCATTTTTGTTCAACAGCTCGGCGTAGCTTCAGATCGTCCTGCAAAAACCGTGCATAATTCTTCTCAGCATACCACTTAGCTTGCCAATCGCGAGTAACACCCAATCTGAAACCGTACGGATGAACTTTGTGTCCCAAATTTATTCCTCCTCAACGAGAACTGTAATATGGCTGGAGCGCTTCAAGATAGGGCTCACTCGACCTCTAGACTTAGGGCGAAATCTCTTCAGTGTGCGCGCCTCGTCAACAAAGATAGCAGCGACCCTAAGGTCAACAGGTGCCATCTGAAGATTGTTCTCAGCATTGGCAACTGCTGATTTAATTACTTTAGCTACAGTCTTAGCTGACGGAGTAGGCAAAAAGTTCAAGATGGTTAAAGCCTCATCAACTTTCTTACCTCTAACCATATCTACCACCAAACGGGCTTTCCGAGGTGAAATGCCAACATCCTTAGCTACAGCTTTCACTCTCACTGTGACTCATCCCCTCGCCTGCGCAGTTATCTTAGCTTTAGTAACATGCCCTCTAAACGTTCGAGTAGACACAAATTCGGCCAATTTATGCCCCACCATATTTTCAGTGATGAAAATGGGGACATGCTTCCTGCCATTGTGCACAGCGATAGTATGCCCTATCATTTGTGGCAAAATAGTAGAGGCACGAGACCAAGTCTTTATCACCGTCTTCCCCCCTGAATTATTGAGTGCCTCTATCCTCTTAAGCAACTTAGCATCACAATAAGGACCCTTCTTACGCGACCGTGACATTTTATTTCCTCCGCTTAACAATCATTTTATCTGATACCTTACAACGTCGTGTCTTATAGCCCAAGGCCGGCTTCCCCCAAGGCGTTTTAGGATGCTTCAACCCTATTGGAGCTCTGCCTTCACCACCCCCGTGAGGATGATCTCGGGGAGTCATGGCAGACCCTCGAACGGAAGGACGTATGCCTAACCATCTTTTGCACCCAGCTTTGCCAAATTTTATATTTTCGTGGTTAACATTACCTATCTGACCAATGGTAGCCCAGCATCTATGGTGAAATTTGCGTAATTCGCCTGATGGTAAGCGGATCAAGACATACTTACTTTCCCTGCTCATAACTTGGGCAGCATTGCCAGCACTACGAACAATCTGCCCACCCTTGCCGGGCTCAAGCTCAATATTGTGAACTAAAGTGCCCACAGGGATTGAACCCAGTGGCAGGGCATTCCCAGGTTTTATCTCAACCTCGTCACCAGCTTTTATGGCATCACCTATTTCAAGACCCAAAGGGGCAAGAATATAACGTTTTTCCCCATCAACATAGTGAATTAAGGCAATCCGAGCTGACCGGTTAGGATCATATTCAATAGAGGCTACCTTCCCAGGGATGCCAATCTTATCCCTGCTAAAATCGATAATACGAAGTTTGCGCTTACTTCCTCCACCTCGATGGCGTACTGTTATTACACCGCGGTTATTACGCCCTGCCTTCCTTTTCAATGGGGTAAGCAAGTTTTTTTCAGGAGCCACTTTGCTTAGCTCCTCAAAACTCGCCCCCACCTTGCCTCTCCTACCCGGAGAAGTCGGCTTATAAGTCTTTAATGTCATTGTTATCAATGCTTCCTTTGCCAACGAGTCTTCTTAAGAAGCTTTCTATGCTGGTGCTTCGACATCTTTTTCTTTCTCCACTTAATAACTGAACCCAAAACTACACCTCTAAGAGATAATAAATTAAACACCCTCAAAGAAGGTGATTTTATGCCCCGGTTCCAAGCTAACTATGGCCTTCTTCCAGGATGAACTTGTTACCTCTCGTCTACCCATTCGTTTCGTCTTTCCTGGGACAGTTATTACGTTAACCTTGACCACCTTCACTTTAAAAATTTTCTCCACTGCTTCCTTAATCTGAGGCTTACTAGCTTCCTTAGCCACCTCAAAGGCATATTTATCGCCTTCTTTAAGTAAGGTAGCCTTCTCTGTAATTACAGGGCGCCGCAACACCTCATAAAGATGCACTTCTAATTACTCCTTGTCCCCAGATTCTTTCTATATTATATAGAGCAGGAACAGAGATGATTAGCACTTTGTAAGAAAGTAAGTCCAGTACATTAATTAGAGTTGAAGGCAGGACTTTAATATTAGCTAAATTGCGAGCTGACTTAACTATACTAGGATTGGAATGCTCGGTAACAATCAAAGCGGTAGAATCAACATCAAGTGCTGATAGAATATCAATCATATCCTTTGTCCTCGGCCTCTCAAAAATGAGCTCTTCTATTGCCTTCAGGTTCCCCTCCCTAACTTTAGAGGAAAGAACACACTTCAAAGCCAAACGCCTCATCTTCTTAGGCATAGATTGACGATATGACCGTGGTTTAGGCCCAAAAACTACTCCACCCCCTCTAAGAAGAGGTGATTTTATATCGCCTCTCCTTGCCCTGCCAGTATGCTTCTGGGAATAAAGTTTCCTCGTGCTACCACTAACCTCACCTCTTGTCTTCGTTGATGCAGTTCCTTGACGCCTATTAGCTAGCTGCCTCACCATTGCCTGATGAACCACAGCTTCATTAAAGGGGACGCCAAAAATATCTTCGCTAACCTCCACTTGGTCAATAACCTCACCTGTTAAACTATAAACAGTAACCAGCATTTTTCTACTTCCTCACCTTTTCAATAATCAGCAACCCTTTCCTGGCCCCAGGCACCGCCCCTTTGACCAGAAGCAGGTTACGACTTGCATCAATCCCAATCACTCTGAGGTTACGCACAGTAATCCTCTTGCTCCCCATATGTCCTGCCATACGCATCCCCTTAAGCACCCGGCCAGGAGATGTAGTAGCGCCAATCGAACCAGGAGCACGATGACGATCAGATTGCCCATGAGTTTTTGGCCCGCCAGCAAAATGGTGGCGTTTCACTACACCAGCAAAACCCTTGCCCTTGGACAAGCCACTTACATTTACGAAGTCACCTAGGTTTAAAAAACTAACATCCACTTTATCACCACGCTTAACTGAGCTTACATCCTTAGTTCTGAATTCGCGGAGATACCCAACTTCGTCTATGCCTTTAAGATGTCCTCTTTGTGGGGCGTTGAGATGCTTAGCTTGTCCAAAACCCAGCTGGACAGCGCTATAACCGTCTTTAGTCTGGTTTTTTACCTGGGTAACAAAACAAGAACCAGCTTTGATGGCGGTTACCGCTATCATCTCTCCCTCTTCTAGGAAAACTCGGGTCATGCCTATTTTCTTGCCAATAATACCTGGAAACATAGCTTCACTATAACTTAATATCTATTTCCACTCCAGAAGCCAGATTAATTTGGGTCAAAGCGTCTATAGTTTTAGAAGTTGGTTGTAAAATATCAATGAGTCGCTTGTGAGTACGAATTTCAAATTGCTCTCTCGAATCCTTATCAATATTTGGAGAGCGGATGACGCAAAATTTCTCTATACGTGTAGGCAAGGGTACTGGGCCAACGACTATGGCTCCAGTACGCTCCACTGCCTCGACTATTTGCCTTGTCGATTGATCAACTAACCTGTGATCAAAACCTTTGATTTTGACGCGAACCTTTTGGCTACTCATTTTATCTTATCCTGGCACTAGCCACAATTTGCTTGCTTAAATTAGGTGGCATCTCTTCATAGCGATAAAACTCCATAGTATGAGTCGCTCTTCCTTGACTGAGTGATCTCAAGTCACTAACAAAGCCAAAAGTTCTCGCCAAAGGAACAAAACAACGAATAAAGCAGGAATCCTTAAAAGGTTCAATCCCATCGATGCGAGCCCCTCGGGAATTCAAATCACCAATAATGTCTCCCAAGAATTGAGCTGGAGTCAATATCTTCATCTTCATAATTGGTTCCAGAAGAATAGGTTTGGCTTTGCTTACACCATTCTTTACAGCCATAGAGCCCGCTATTTTAAAGGCCAGTTCTGAGGAATCAACCTCGTGGAAACTGCCATCATATAAAATCACTTTGATGTCCACTATAGGATAACCAGCTAATCCACCGCTTTGCAAAGCTTCCTTAACCCCGATTCCCACTGCTGGGATAAATTCTTTAGGTATGGCTCCACTTCGAATTTGGTCACAAAACTCGAAACCACTATTTCGCTCACCGGGCTCGAGCCTAAGCCAAACATGACCATACTGCCCTTTGCCACCAGATTGGCGAATAAATCTTCCCTCGGCTTCTACAGGTACAGTGATAGTCTCTTTATAAGCTACTTGAGGCTTACCAACTTTTACCTTCACACCGAACTCACAAGATATACGCTCCACCAATACTTCAATGTGCAATTCACCCATTCCTGAAATTAGCACCTGACCTGTTTCTGGATCACTGTGAGCCTTAAAGGTAGGATCCTCTTCAGCAAGCTTGGCTAGAACACCATCTAACTTATCCTGATCAACTTTACTTTTGGGCTCGATGGCCATTGAAAGTACCGGCTCGGGAAAACCCATAGACTCAAAAAGCACAGGGCGAGCAACATCGCAAAGGGAATCCCCTGTGGATGTCTTCTTAAGCCCCACAGTGGCTACAATGCTGCCTGTATCAGCTTCATCAATTTCCTCACGATGATTAGCATGCATAATATACAACCTTCCCAAATGCTCCTTCTCTCCCCTAGTGGCATTAAGGACCTGCGCCCTGGCCTTTACCTTGCCTGAATATATACGCAGATAGGTTAACCTGCCCATAAACGGATCAGAAACAACCTTAAAGGCTAAAGCTGAGAGGGGATCTTCGTCGCTTGCTTGACAAAAGATTTCCCCCCCGTTTTGGGGATTGATAGCATGAACGGGAGGGATATCTAAAGGTGAAGGAAGATAGGCTACAATAGCATCGAGCAATGGCCTAATCCCTTTACCCCTTAAAGCACTGCCGCAAAAAATAGGCACTACACAGTTAGCTATGGTCAGCCTTCTTATGGCTGCTTTGACTTGGGAAACAGGAATTTCCTGACCCTCGAGATACTTAAGCATGATTTGGTCATCGTTCTCGGCTAATTTCTCAATGAGCGCTTGGTGATAATTAGCCACTATAGCTTTATCGTTTTCTGGTATAGCTCCTTCCATTGGCATTAGACGGGGATCATCAGCGAAAGTAATTACCTTATTCTCCAAGAGGTCAATAGCCCCTTGGAAAGAACTCTCAGCACCCGAGGGAAGCTGTATAGGCAAAACCTTGGCTTGCAATCGTTCCTTAATCATAGCCACTGTGCCATAAAAATTAGCACCAACCCTATCCATCTTATTAATAAAACAAATCCTAGCCACATTGTATTTATCTGCTTGGCGCCACACAGCCTCTGATTGAGCTTCTACCCCAGCCACAGCATCAAGAATTACAACACCACCATCCAATACACGAAGACTACGTTCCACCTCAGCAGCAAAATCCACATGCCCAGGGGTATCAATAATATTGATACGATGCTGGCGCCAGTGACAAGTGGTAGCTGCCGCTGTGATGGTAATGCCACGCTCCCGTTCCTGCTGCATCCAGTCCATTACTGCAGTTCCTTCATCTACCTCGCCGATCTTATAAGTACGGCCTGTGTGATAAAGGATTCTCTCAGTAGTGGTGGTTTTACCAGCATCTATGTGAGCAATAATTCCTATATTTCGTATCTTTTCTAAGGGAAAAGTTCGTGACATAAGCCTATCCTTTACCTCAAGTACTGTTTTCACTACCATCTCTCACCAGCGATAATGAACGAAGGCTCTGTTGGCCTCAGCCATCCTATGAACATTATCACGTCTCTTAATTGCTGCCCCTTGGCCCTGAACAGCATCGATTAACTCAGCTGCTACCTTCTCCACCATAGATTTTCCACTGCGTGCTCGCGCTGAGGCAATGAGCCAACGCATAGCCAGAGAGCGTCCACGACCTTTTTCCACCTCTACAGGAACTTGATAAGTAGCACCTCCAACACGGCGTGGCTTAACCATGAGCAGCGGCGTGGCATTTCCAATCGCGTGTTCTAAAACTTCTACAGGGTCACCATCGAGTCGCTGGCTAGCAAGCTGCATGGCATCGTAGGCAATTCGCTCAGCTGTAGCTTTTTGTCCTCGCAACATAACCTTAACAATAAATTTAGCTACCGTAAGGCTGCCATATTTAGCATCAGGAGATACTGTCCTTTTTACTACTCTCTTAGTTCTTCTTGGCATTTAACACCCTCACTACTTTTGGGGTTGCTTAGCACCATATCTACTACGACCTCGCTTACGATCAGCTACTCCTTCAGTATCCAATGTACCACGAATAATATGATAACGAATTCCAGGAACATCCTTAACCCTGCCACCGCAAATCAAAACCACCGAGTGCTCCTGTAAATTATGCCCTTCACCAGGAATGTAGGCATTCACTTCTATGCCATTAGTTAACCTTACACGAGCGACTTTGCGCAGTGCCGAGTTCGGTTTTTTAGGTGTAACAGTCTTAACCTGGATGCAAACGCCCCGTTTCTGAGGCGACCCCTTAGTCCACCTCCTCTCGCCCTTCATAGCATTATAAGCAAAATGCAATGCAGGAGCTTTAGTTCGCTTGGCAAGCTTCCGCCGCTCCATGCGAACAAGTTGATTAACTGTTGGCATTTCTGCAAATCCTCATATTTTCAGACAATAAAAAAGCCGTCTAGCTACATGCCGCTCTACTTCCTTTAAGAACCAGGCCCGGCCTCAACTAGCCGGCTTTATTAGCTCTGTAATCCTTTTATTTCTTAGTAGATGCCAAATTCTTAATTTAACATAAAAAAATAAAATTTGTCAAATAACCGAATTAATCCTTCGCTTCCATATTAAATGATTTAATTGGGGGACTTGACAAAATATAAGGGTAAATGTTTATAATAAGAGTGGGGGAAAGTGGGGGAAAAGGGTGGATTTTGTGGGGAAAAAATGTTTTTTGGTGAATATCAATATAAGGTGGACGAAAAAGGGAGGGTACCTCTGCCGCCAAAATTCAGGCGAGAAATGAAGGAGGCTGTGATATTAGCTAGAGGAACAGAAAAATGCATTATTGTTTACCCTTTGGCTGAGTGGAAAAGGTTGGCTGACACCTTGGCTGCTAAGGCAGTAACCCCGGCTAATTTAAGAAAACTGAATCGCACTATCTTCGGTTCTGCTTTCAGGACCTCCTTTGATAGGCAGGGCAGGATAACGTTGTTTTCACCCCTGCGCAGTTATGCTGAGATTGGCGATACTGTAGTTGTGGTGGGCGCCAATAATTATGTTGAACTTTGGAATGAGCAACTGTGGAAGACAGAGAAAGCTACGGCTGAAGAACAAGCATCCCAAATTATGGAGAGCCTTGGAGCATAGCTAATGAATGTGACTACGCCTTTACCAACTCATGTACCTGTTTTGCTTAAGGAGGCTGTAGAGGGATTACAAGCTCAACCGGGGGGGTATTTTATTGATTGCACTGTAGGTTTGGGTGGACATGCCAGTGCCATTTTGGAAAGGATTTTACCTCAAGGCAAGCTCTTAGGCATTGATGCTGATTCCGAGGCTATTAGAGTAGCTGAAGTCAGATTTAGCGATTATAGTGAAGTAGTTACCCTGGTTAATGACAACTTCGCCAACCTTGAAGCTATCTGCAGCAAATACAAATTCTATCCGGTTGATGGCATTCTTTTTGACCTAGGCATCTCTTCTATGCAACTGGACACAGCCCAGCGTGGCTTTAGCTTTCAGCGCGAGGCTCCTCTCGATATGAGGTTTGATCCCAGACAAGGACTAACCGCAGCTGATATAGTTAACACTTTTTCCGAGCAAGAGTTAGTTCATATCATCAAGGAATATGGGGAAGAGCGTCACAGTCGGCGAATAGCCCAGCACATTGTACAGAGCCGCCCTATTACATCTACTGTACAACTCGCTCGGGTGGTGGAACAAGTCCTTGGCCGTAAGCATGCCAAGATTCACCCAGCCACCAGGACTTTTATGGCGTTTCGCATCGCTGTTAATAGAGAGTTGGAGAATCTAAAAGTGGCTCTGGAACAAAGTATTAACCTCCTTCGTTTTCGAGGCAGATTGGTGGTTATCAGCTATCACTCCTTGGAAGACCGCATAGTTAAGGAATTTATGCGACGTGAAGCTAGTAGCTGCCTATGTCCACCGGGAACAGTAGTATGTCGCTGTGGGCATGTGCCCACCTTAAAGCTTATATCAAGAAAGGTCATTAGGCCTACTTCATTGGAGATAGAATCCAATCCACGCAGCCGCAGTGCTAAAATGAGAATAGCCGAACGCTTGAAGTAAACAAGAATATCTATACAAAGGAGGTGAACATGGCAAAGAAAATTGTTTCCGCTATCGATGTGGGCACAACTAAGATAGCCACCATTGTAGCTAATGTAAGAGCGCAAGACGACATCGAAGTTTTGGGAGTAGGAGTCGTCCCTAGTCATGGCCTGCACAAAGGCATTGTAGTCAATATGGATGAGGCTAAGGCGTCCATTGCTGAGTCAGTAAAGGAAGCCCAGAGGATTAGCGGTACGAGGATAGACTCTGTCAATGTAGGGGTTACCGGCAGGCATATAAGCAGCCTTAATAATCGAGGTGTGGTGTCTATACCGCGTGATGACCGATTAGTTCGCTCTAAAGATCTTAAAAGAGTATTGTCTGCGGCTCGTAGTATCTCTGTTCCCGAGGGGAAGAAAATGCTTCATGCTATCCCTCGCTATTATACCTTAAATGGCGAAGAAAGAGTGAAACAACCAGTGGGCATGCACGGCACCAGATTAGATGTGGAGACTCACATTGTCACTGCGTCAGTGTCTTCAGTGCAAAATCTAGTCAAGTGTGTTCGCAGCGTAGGCGTTGAGGTTGAAGATTTGATTCTAGAGCCCCTGGCCGCCGGCGAGGCCGTATTAACCCGGCAGGAAAGAGATACTGGCGTTATCATGGCTGACGTTGGCGGTGGCACCACAGATATAGCTGTGTTCAAAGATGGCAATATCTACCATACCGCAATTATTCCAGTGGCTGGCTACCAAGCGACCAGTGATATCGCTATCGGCTTAGGTTTGCCTTTCAATATAGCGGAAAAAATGAAAAAGAGATATGGAAATGTAACACCGGGGTTAGATGCCAATAAGACACCTGAGGTGGGCATAGAGAACGGTCATAGCGCTTCTTATCGTGACCTGTGTGAGATCATCCGCTCTCGAATGGAGGAGCTCTTTGAACTTATACTTCTGGAATTGCCCACTACTGATTATCAAACTCTGGCCCCCTGTGGCTTAGTCCTTACAGGTGGCACAGCCAACTTGATCGGACTTGATGAGCTAGGGAGGTCAGTGTTGCGACTTCCGGTACGCAAAGGGCAACCTTCAGATTCAGGCATTTATGGCATCACAGATGTCCTTCATGACTCAGCTTATGCCACTACTACCGGGTTGATTCTATGGCAAGCGAGAAACAGAGAGAAGTCAGCTTGGCAAGTAAAAAGAGGCGGCATTTTGGGCAGTTTTATTAGTTTATTTAGGAAGCTATTTCGTGGTTAAGAGATGACAAAACTTTAACGTTTCTTAGAAAGGAGGTTCAAATGGCAAAAACGATAGTTGCTCCGACACCGGCAAAAATTAAGGCAATAGGCATTGGTGGAGGTGGCTGTAATGCCATCAGCCGCATGGTTCGCGAAGGCATTAGAGGCGTTGATTTCATAGCTGTGAATACTGATGCGCAAGCTCTGACATTGGCCGAGGCGCCTATCCGCATTCAATTAGGCGAGAAGTTGACTAGAGGATTAGGAGTAGGCGGCAACCCTGAAATGGGACTTAAGGCAGCTGAGGAAAGCCGCCAGATAATTGAGGAAATCGTCGAGGGGGCTGATATGGTGTTTATCAGTTGTGGCATGGGCGGTGGCACAGGCACCGGAGCTATCCCTGTTGTGGCTCAAGCGGCTAAGGAATCTGGCGCTCTCAGCATCGGTGTGGTGACCAAGCCCTTCATTTTCGAAGGAGGACACCGAACTGAAGTAGCTGAAGAAGGCATACTTAAGTTGAGTAATAAGGTGGATACACTAATTATTATACCTAACGACCGCCTCCTGCAGCTCTGTGATGCCAAAACAACCGTTGATAGCGCTTTTAAGATGGCTGACGACGCTCTTTTTCTCGGAGTGCAGGCTATCTCTGAGGTCGTCACTGTTCCTGGGTTAATTAACCTTGATTTTGCTGATATTAAATCGGTGATGAAAGACGCTGGCCCAGCATGGATGTCTGTAGGGAAAGGCAGCGGGCAGAATCGAGCCGCTGAAGCTGCTAAAACTGCCCTGGCTAGTCCGTTGCTCGATGTCTCCATAAGTGGAGCTAGAGGAGTGCTGTTCAATATCACTGGCGGTTCTAGCCTTACTCTCTTTGAGTGCAATGAAGCAGCTCAAGTCATTAGCCAAGCAGTTGCTCCCAAAGCTAACATCATATTTGGGGTGGTCTTTGATCCTAAGATGGACAACGAAGTTAAGATCACCGTTATCGCCACCGGCTTCAGTAGTCAGTATGGCAAGGGAGCACCTGATTTGGAGGAACTTCGCCGTTTAATAAAAAGTGGTGAAACCCTTGATGTTCCCTCTTTCTTGCGCCGTAGTCAGCGCTACCCTTCCTCTCAATTAGTAAGCGCTATTAAGGATAAAACAGAGTTCAGCCCTCAGCCATCGAAAATTTCCTGGCAGTAGACCTTAAGCTTCACCAAAGAAAAGGCGGTGAAATTACAAAACACCGCCTTTTCTTTACTTGCTTTTTACTACATATAGTAGTAAAATTTCTTTATAATACAATTCTTGGAGGAACTTATGAAATGTCCCTACTGTAGTGGACTGGAATCAAGGGTGCTAGATTCTCGATCTGTGGATGAGGGGGTGAGACGACGGAGGAAGTGTCTTGCTTGTGGGGCTCGCTTCACTACTTACGAGCGCGTACAGTCTCATAATATCCTTGTGGTTAAGAAGGATGGGCGGCGCGAGGAATTCAGCCGAGACAAGCTCTCCTGCGGAATCCGTAAAGCTTGTGAGAAACGCCCTCTACCCACAGGAGCTATCGATAAGCTCATAGACAACATTGAAGCTGAGTTTTATCGCTTAGGTAAGGCTGAAATTTCTAGCTCCATTATTGGCGATTTGGTTATGCGAGAGCTGGAAAAGCTTGATCATATCGCTTATATTCGCTTTGCTAGCGTTTACCGTGAGTTTGCTGATATTGGTGCTTTGAAACAGGAGGTTGATAGCTTAGCGGAAGGGAAAATCTTGATGCCGCCAGCAAATCAATTACCACTGTTGCCTTCCGAGGCGGTGAATTCCTTAATTAGCCGAAAGAAGAGGTAAGAAATGGCTAAATCCCACAGAAAAAGCAGCCAAGGCAGGCCCATTGATGGAGATAGAGTAGCTCAAGCTGTTTTTGCTGCCGCTGAATCCATGGGCATAACCGATAGAACCATGTTGGAAAGCTTTACAAGGCGAGTGATGCAACGTTTGGAAAGAACTCGACCCCTACCTGGTATGGAGGAATTTGTTTCACCACGTCATAAGTATCCCATATCCTCTTCCCAGCTCCAAGCAATAGTCAGTGAAGTTCTAACTGCAGACGAGTTTTCTCCCCAAGCAAGTAGCCAAGTCATTTCTGGAATTGAACTTAGCGATAATTCCTTGAGAGTTCTAAAGAAAAGATATTTGAAAAAGAACGAAGAGGGGGAAGTTATTGAAACGCCACAGGAGTTATTTCGTCGTGTAGCCAAGCACATTGCCTCAGCTGAACTCTTTTATGACTCGGAAGCTGATGTCTCCTCTACGGAAGAGGCGTTCTACCAGTTAATGGCAAATTTAGAATTTCTACCTAATTCCCCTACGTTGATGAACGCTGGTGGTGAATTAGGGCAACTGTCAGCCTGTTTTGTTATCCCCGTTGATGATTCTATGGAATCCATTTTTAATGCTGTGCGATATACTGCTTTAATTCATAAAAGCGGCGGTGGCACTGGTTTTTCCTTTTCCCGACTCAGACCAGAAAAAGATAGGGTTGGCTCCACAGGTGGCATTGCTAGCGGTCCTGTCTCTTTTATGCGAGTTTTTGATACAGCCACTGATGTGGTAAAGCAAGGTGGTATGCGTCGGGGGGCTAACATAGCAATACTAGCTATTGATCATCCCGATATCTTAAAGTTCATTGCAGCTAAAGAGGATCCTGGGGCCCTAACCAATTTTAACCTCTCGGTAGCTGTAACTGATAGCTTTATGGAAGCAGTGGAGAAAGGTGCTGACTACAATTTGGTAAACCCGCGAACTGGAGAGGTAACCGATAAGCTTAACGCCAAAGAAGTATTCGATAGGGTAGTTAATATGGCTTGGCACACTGGTGACCCAGGCACTGTATTTATAGACGAAATAAACCGGCATAACCCTTCACCTAAATTGGGCAAGATAGAAAGTACTAACCCGTGTGGCGAACAGCCGTTACTTCCCTTCGAATCTTGTAACTTAGGCTCCATAAATCTATCCAAAATGGTGCTTTGCCAGAATAACCAACCCCAAATTGACTATGCTAAGCTCTCACAAGTGGTTAAGCTAGCTGTTCGCTTCCTCGATGATGTTATAGATGTTAATCGATATCCTTTGCCTGAAATAGCTGAAAGGACAAAAACCACTAGAAAAATAGGTCTGGGGGTGATGGGCTTTGCTGATATGCTAATCCAGCTTGGTATTCCTTACGATAGTGAAGAAGCTGTCAGCATAGCTGAAAAGGTTACGCATTTCATATCTGAGGAGGCAAATAAAGCTTCGATAGAGCTAGCAGAGGAAAGAGGCGTTTTCCCTGCCTTTGAGGGGAGCATCTATGATGTGCCCGGTGGCCCTCGTTTTCGAAATGCTTCTCGAACTACCATTGCACCTACTGGCAGCTTGAGCATAATTGCAAATTGCTCCAGTGGCATCGAGCCAATCTTTGCTTTAAGCTATATACGCCATATCCTCGAGGGTGAAGAATTTGTAGAGGTAAACCCTTACTTTGAGGAGGCAGCTAAAAGGGGCGGGTTTTATTCCTCAGAATTGATGAGGGAGCTAGCCGAAGGGAAAAAACTACGGGATATACCGGGTATACCTGAAGAGGTAAAGAGTCTCTTTGTCTCTGCTCATGATATATCCCCAGAATGGCATGTTAGGATGCAAGCAGCCTTTCAGAAATTCACTGATAGTGCTGTTTCTAAGACGGTCAATTTCCCCTATGAAGCAACGCCTGAGGATGTGGCTAAAGTATTCATGCTAGCTTACCACGAGGGCTTAAAAGGAATAACCATTTATCGAGATAGAAGCCGAGAAAGCCAGGTTCTTACCGTAGGTAAAAAGAGGGAAAAGGCTGCAGGTAAGCTAGTTCCCAGGAAAAGACCTAAAGTTACTAAGGGCATAACCGAAAGGGTAAGCACCGGATGTGGTTATATCTATGTAACGGTAAATTTTGATGAGCAAGGTATAGCTGAAGTTTTCTCCACTCTAGGTAAAGCCGGGGGTTGTGCAGCAGCACAACTCGAGGCTACTAGTCGCCTTATTTCTTTAGCCCTGAGAGCTGGAGTAGATGTGAATTCTATTGCCGAGCATTTGCGTGGCATCCGCTGTCCCTCCGTTGCTTGGGAGCAAGGACATGCTATTATGTCTTGTGCTGATGCTATTGCCACTGTGTTGCAGAAATATGTCAATAATGAGGATGATAGCAACTCCAAAGTAGCTAAGGCGGTCAAAAGTTGGGCTGGGCAATGTCCTGAGTGTGGCAGCCCTTTGATTCATCAGGAGGGCTGTAATATCTGCCCTAATTGTGGTTTCACCAAATGTGAGTAGAAAATAGAAATGAGTCGCTCCAAGAGTGGTTATTATTTAGCTCTAAGACAGATAGCCAAAGTTGCCAATTCGGCTTTTGGTGTAAGAAAGACCTTTAATTCCATCGCTAAAAGCACCACCAAGGCGATGCAAGCAGATGGCTGCCGTATTTCGCTCCTCGACTCGAAGAAGGAATATTTAATCACTGTAGGTGCTCATGGTCTTAGCGACCTCTATCTCAGAAAAAGCCCACTGGACGCTCACAAGAGCCTCCCCGAAATTCTTGATGGCAAGGTGGTAGTTGTTCCCGATGCTACCAAAGACGAGCGGGTTCAACATCCTCAAATAGCAAAAGAACAAAGAGTATGTTCTATACTTGGAGCTCCTATACTTGAAAAAGAAGAAACTATTGGTGAAATCAGAGTGTATACGCGTGAACCTCATCAATTTGCAGAGGCTGATAAAAGCTTCCTTAGCAGCGTTGCCAATATAAGCGCTGTTCTCTTGAACAGGGCTGAGCTTCGCCAATTGTTAACTAGAGGATACAAGGCGAATGAGAAGCAAGCAAAGTTAGCTCAAGTGCCTCAATCGCCTACCACATCGCTGAGACCCACGGAGTTTGCTCACCCTAGTGAAGAGGAATTTGCCAAACTTTTGGATTTCTACTGCATTGAATGGCTTTATGAGCCTCGCTCCTTTCCTCTTCGCTGGCAGAATGGCGAAATAGCTGAAATGTTCACTCCCGACTTCTATTTACCTGAGCTAAACCTTTATGTTGAGCTCACTACATTGAAGCAAAACTTGATAACGGAAAAAAATCGCAAACTACGTCAGCTCAAGAAACTCTATCCTGAAGTCAATATTAAGCTTCTTACCAAGAACGACTTTTTTAAACTGCTGGCTAAGTATGGCTATGGTCCCCAAGGCAAAGCCAAGGTGGAGGGAGTAAGCCGGGTTCTCTATACTCATAGCCAAATCCAGCGGAGAGTAAGAACTTTAGCTCGGCATATCTCTCATGATTACGCCGGTCAGCGTCTAGTCTTGGTTGGTATTTTAAAGGGCGTTGTCTGCTTTATGGCTGACTTGATGCAGCATCTTCCCTTGCCAGTCACGATCGATTTTATGGCTATCTCATACTACGGTGGCGATGATGGCCAAGTGGTCAAAATAACGAAAGATCTTGATAGCAGCATAACCGGGCAGCATGTATTGATGGTCGAGGATATTGTAGATACTGGCATGACACTAAATTATGTTCTCGGCCACCTTTCAGCTCAAAACCCAGCTAGTCTTCGTGTCTGCACGTTGCTTGACAAGAGAGCACGCCGATTGATAAATGTCCCTCTTGAGTATATAGGTTTTGAGGTCCCCGACGAGTTTGTAGTCGGCTATGGTTTAGATTACGGAGGGGAATATCGTAATCTACCCTTTATTGGCATTTTATATCCTGAGTTAACTAAAGACAGCGAAACACAATAATTACTTTTAGCCTCTAGTAATTTTAAAGGGGGAAATTATAAGAGTAATGTGAGCTTTGCAGGTGAAAACAAAAAATGTCCCGAGTAACCTCCCTTTTCCTTAGCCCTCGTTACCTCCCATCTTCCAGTTTCCACCTACCTTGCGCTTGGCTTTTTAGTTCCGCACGCTTTTCAGCTTCCGCTTCTCCGGTGTTTGGTTCCGCTTACCAAGTTCCAGGTTGACTACTCGGAACGTTTTTAGTATAACACACCCATGGAAAATTTGTCAAGTCCTGGTGGGCTCTATGCTGATTTGTGTAGAAAAGTGATAAGGTGGTAAGAACCCGGAACAAAGAGAAAATAAACGGAAGGAGGTCTTACCACCAATGGCTAAAAGCCGGGAAAATGGTACCACAATTTTACTGGGACTTAAAGGATATGAGGTGGGAAAGGTGACCAAAGAGGGAAAGGGGATAGTGGTAGAAGTGCAGACTGACTTAAAGAAGCCAGTCTGCCCATGTTGCAATTCAACGAGGTTATATCGGCATGGGAGAGCTAAGAAGAGGAAAGTGCTTCACGGGTGGAGTCAAGGCAAGAAAGTTTATATAGAGATTGCTCGACAGCGCTGGCGATGTCGCGAATGTGGGCATTCCTTCACCGGAGGAGCCGAACTGGTGCATCCCCACTCAAGATTAACCAGGCAGGCCGAGGCAGAAGCCCTATGGCAGCTCAGGGACAGAAGCTTCAACCAGGTAAAAAGAGAGTTAGGAGTGGGCTATGGCACCTTGCGGCGTCTTCTGGAGAGGGAGATAGATGAGGAAGCGTTGGGCTTTATAAAGGAAGAGGAGGAAATATTCCTGGGCATCGATGAGCATAGCTTCAGACATCAGGAGCTAGTGCATACAGTAACCGAGGTTAAAAAGAGGAAGATGTTGGGAATCCTGAGGGACGATAGGATTGCCACCCTCAAGATGTTTCTGAAAAAGATTCCCGCAAAGAAGGTTAAAGAGGTATGCATAGATATGAAGGAATCTCTACGCAAGGTAGCTGAAGAAGTATTCCCTAAGGCTAAGGTAGTAGTTGATCCTTTCCATGTGATTGCCGATTCCAACAGAAGAATGGACGAAGCTAGAAGGATAGAACAAGATGTACTACGTAAGAGGAGGGTAAAGATACCCAAGAGGATATTCTTGATAGGCAGGGAGAAGCTTGGTGTGGAGAAGAGGCAGGGGGTGGATGAACTTCTGGATAAGTATCCCAGCCTTAAGGGCTTTTACTGGGCTAAGGAGAAGATAAGGGAACTCTACCGGCAAGAAAGCAAAGAAGAAGCTGCCAGGATACTGGATAACATCATCTTTAATCTTAAATTGAGTGATGATGGAGAGCTTATAAGGTGGGGGAATACCTTGAAACGGTGGAAGGAGCCTATCCTGAATCACTTTGATAACGGCACCACTAATGGTTTTACCGAAGGTTGCAATACAAAAATCAAAATGCTAAAGCGGGTTTCTTATGGCCTAAGAAATGTGGAGGTTTATTGGAGAAAGATGCTCCTGGGCTTTGTACCATCTCGTAGCTGTTTCCACACAATTTGACAAAGAGCCCTATTTTAGCCAAAAAATAACCTCTTAAT
>DAOUTC010000087.1 GCA_030626915.1 Dehalococcoidia bacterium | reverse complement strand
CGATAAACTCGACCTAGTTTATTCCCCGGCACCAAGCCCAAGCCTACTTCGTTAGAAACAACGATAAAACTACCTTCGTGTTTATTGATGCATGCGATCAAGTCTTCTAACTCAGCCATGAGTTGCTTTTCTGCTTCGGCGATTGCTTCGCGGAGCTTGCTCTGAGCACTGCGAGATTGCCACGCTTCGCTCGCAATGACAGGGAAGGCGAAGGGCTCGCAATGACGAGAGGACTCCACATCCTCCTTAGTCAGGATATTAGAGACAAGCAAAGTTAAGCAATCAAGGAGCACTACTTCAGCATCAGCAATACGTTCTTCCAGCTTCTGACCCACCTGGATATCAATTTCCAAAGTCCGCCAACTCTCAGGTCGTTTCCTCCTATGCTCTTCAATCCTCAAGGCCATTTCATCATCAAGGGGCTGCCCAGTAGCTACGAAGAGAACTTTCCCCCCAAGCTTTTCTGCCACCTGCTGTGCAAACCTGCTTTTGCCACTACGAGCTCCACCGAGAATGAGGATGAAACTTTTAGCCATTCTATCTCCAAATGTCATCGTAACGAGTGTCAGCGATGAAGCAATCGCAAAAGTGGCTAAGAGATTGCTTCACGGAGTTTATCCTGAGCGAGATTCTTCGGTCGTTTCTCTCCCTCAGAATGACAGGAAGCGAAGGGCTCGCAACGACAGAGAGAATCTGCTGATTCAAACTTAACTCAACCAACTAATGCCTCCCAATTCACCAACTATAAATGTTAGAATGAGCACAGCCACTTCAGCAAATTCATTTATAGCGCCATAATTATCTCCAGTAAGCCCTCCAAATCTGGAACAAAGATACTTTGAAAACGCCAGGATAATGAGGCAAAGCGCTGCCATGAGCATTGCTCCCCACCACTTAAGCAAAACCAAACCTATAATCAAGGAAAATGCCGTGGCCACAGCTAGCCCCTTCCAATTTGCCTCCTGTTTAATAGCCCATCCCATACCTTCTTTCTTAGCTAGGGGAAAGGTAGAAATAGCATAAACCATCCCCCAGCGACCCAAAATAGGCATAAGCATAAGAGAAGTTGCTCGCAATCCCGGGGGCAAGGCGACCAAAGCCGCAAACTTGGCAATAATGAGGCAACATCCCCCTACTACTCCGAACCCACCAACTCGACTATCAGACATAACTTTTAACCTATCTAAAGTTGAGCTTCTTAGAGCCAGCCCATCACAGGTGTCAATAAAGCCATCCAGGTGCAGCGCACCTGTGAGTATGATGAGAGCAATAACAAGCAAGACGTTGACTAAGAGTGAGGGCAGAAATAACACCAGCAAGTAATCAAGCCCAAATAGCACCAGGCCCAGAAAGAGCCCCACCATAGGAAAAAAGATTACTGACTTCCCTAAGTCCTCACTTCCACGCTCTCTATGGTGAGGAGAAGGAATTATGGTAAGAAATTGCCATGCAATCCAAAAGTTCATTTATTCCTTTTTCCTCTAAAATTTAGCGTTCTGTCATTCTGAGCGCAGCGAAGAATCTCCCCGGTTTTTAGACCCTTCGCTTCGCTCAGGGTGACAAACCATCACTAATTTGGGAAACGCCAGCCTCAGTAAAAGTTGCCATCTCGGCTAAGGTCTTCACTGCTGCCTCCACAATTGTCATACCCAAGGCTGCCCCAGTTCCCTCACCAAGGCGCATCTCTAGATTCAGAAGCGGAGTCAACTCCAAGTATTGCAACAATACTTTATGTCCACTCTCGGCGGAGAGGTGAGCAGGGATAAGATAATTTTTTAAACTGGGTGAAAGTTCGGTAGCGATAAGTGAGGCAGCACCTGAAATAAAGCCATCAATAACCACAGGAATATGGTGTGCTGCTGCTCCAAGCATAACTCCGGCTAACCCTCCAATCTCGAAACCACCGACTTTGGCTAACACACCAATTGGCTCTCGAGGATTGGGCTTATTGAGTGCCAAAGCTTTTTCAATCACCCTGACCTTGTGGGCCAATTGTTCATTGTCCAATCCTTCGCCTCGACCAGTAACCTTCTCTACTGGTTCACCTGTAATAGCGGCACATATGGCACTACTGGGAGTAGTATTGCCAATACCCATGTCTCCAGTTCCTACAATGTCAAGCCCTTTAGCTATCTCAGCCTCCACGATTTCAATCCCGACTTCTATTGAGCTCACAGCTTCATCAGAGGTCATCGCTGCTTGCTGGGCCATATTCTTTGTCCCATAAGCTATTTTCCTACAGATAAGGCCAGAATGGGATGGAAGGTCACTGGCTACTCCCATATCAACTACAATAACACGAGTACCGACAAACCTCGCTAAAACATTTATAGCGGCTCCGCCGCTAAGGAAGTTAGAGACCATCTGTGCCGTCACTTCTTGGGGATAGAGAGTTACTCTCTCATTTACCACACCATGGTCAGCAGCTATGGTGATGATAGCTTTATGCTCAAAACCAGCGATTACCTTGCCACGAATACCAGCTATCTGGATGGATAGCTCCTCTAACCGTCCCAAACTCCCTTTGGGTTTGGTCAATTCATCCTGGCGACCTCGAGCTGCCTCCATAGCTTTACTATCCAGAGGTTTTATTTGCTTTATTGTTCGGGAAAGGGAATCACCCATTTCAATACTCCATACCCTTCCGCGCCTCAATTCCTTTGGTAAACGGATGTTTAACTGCCACCATTTCGGTAACCAGGTCTGCTTGCTCGATGATTTCCTTGGGCGCTCCACGTCCAGTTAAAATTAGCTCCATCGGTTCAGGCTTCTTGCTCATCAGTCCCAATACTTGCTCGGTGCTCACTAGTCCCTTATTCACAGCAACAAATATCTCGTCAAGAATAACCACGTCGTAGCCGCCACCAAGTATGGTTTTCTCAGCAAAGGCGAAGGACTGCTCGGTGGTTGACCTGAGTTCCTCCAAGCTTTGAACAAAGCTGTCTCCCGTGTTTAGCTGCACTATTTCAAAGGGATGGTATTGAGCAGCAAAAAGATGCTCTCCACAAGTGCGGTCACCCTTGATAAATTGGATGATAATAACTTTCATTCCTTGCCCCGCTGCCCTGAGAGCCAGCCCAAGGGCTGCTGTGGTTTTACCTTTACCATCTCCAGTATAGACTTGAATTAGTCCTCGATTATTCATCAACCTCTTACCTCCTTAATGGCGCTGATTAACTTTTGGCATTCAGACAAAGAATGGGGCGCGATGCGAACATATTGGGGAAGACCGAATGAAGTACAGTCACGCACTAATATCCTTCGCTTAAGTAACTCACGACGGAACCTTGGAGCGTTGCCAACTTCAACTAGAAAGAAATTTGCTTCCGAAGGAAGCGGCGGCAAGCCAAGCTCAGAAAGCTCAGCTATAAGATAATTTTTCGCCTTTCTAAGCTCAATTTGACATCGCTTCAAATATCCCTCGCTGGCTATAGCGGTGATACCTGCTTTTTGAGCTAGAGCATTGACATTCCACGGTGGACAGATGCGACGGAGGTTAGCAATAATTTCCTCCTTTGCTACTCCATAACCCAGGCGGAGTCCAGCCATAGCATAGTCTTTGGTCATAGAGCGCAAGATTAGGAGATTGCTTCGCTCTGCTCGCAATGACGAATGTAACGCCAAATCCAGGGAGGACCAAGCATTGTCCACAAAGCTAACATAAGCCTCATCCAGGACTACTAAAGAATCCTTAGCAGCATTCAGAATCTTCTCGAAATCTGTTCGTGAGAAATACCTACCGGTAGGGTTATTAGGATTGCACACAAAGATGCCCTTGGGACAGTACCGTCGGATCAATTCAACAGTCTCATTTATATCTAGCCAAAAACCATTTTGCGCTGAGAGCCGCTGTTTTATAACAGCTGCTCCAGTAATTTGGCAGGCAATTTGGTATTCACCATAAGTGGGCTCGATGATTAAAACTTTATCACCTGGAGCAAAGTAAGCCAGGGCGGCCAGGCGTATAAGTTCAGTAGAACCACTGCCAACCAATATATTCTCCACCTTTATTCCTAGTTTCTCAGCCAGGGATTGCCTTAGACGATAAGCCTCGGAGTCGGGATAATGGGAGATTGCTTCGCCTAACTCGTCATGACACTTGCTTAGTGTTTCCATCATTCCTGGCGGTGGGCCGAAAGGGTTTAAATTAGCACTGAAATCGAGAATATCTTGAGGAGCAATACCTAGTGCTTTTACCTCGGCATAGTCAATTCCTCCATGCTGGCAGATTGCCACATCCCTTATTTCCAGTCTAGGTAGTAAAGACAAAATACGTCACCTCCAGGGTTAAACTAAACAAAACCCAAATTAGAGCAGCCACACTCACTAACTTTATTCCAGAGGTAATGAGCTGTGGAGATAGAGGATTATTGGCATTGCCTAAGCTATAACAGCCTGCCTTTTCCAGTCGAACCCTGAGTGCTCCGGCCATAGCACTCATTGGCCAGCCAGCATTAGGGCTTTCTGTTTTACCATGGTCACGAAGCATAACTTGCCAGGCATTCTTGCCATCCCTCCTGGTTAAATAAGCAGCTACCACTAGCAATAGCCCTGAGACCCGCGCCGGGATAAAATTTAGTATATCGTCTAATTTAGCAGCAAATTTGCCCAAATATTCATATTTCTTACGATAGCCAATCATGGCATCCGAGGTATTTATCACCCGATAAGCCACAGCACCAGGCACACCAAGAAATAAGAAATAGAACAGGGGGGCAACAAAGCTATCACTTATATTTTCCGCCATAGACTCCATCGTTGCTGAAATCAGCGCTGACTTCCCCAGGCCTTGAGGTTCACGACTGACCAAGGTGGGCATCTTTGCCCGAGCTTCCTTTAGATTATTCTCAGCCAGGAGCACTTTAATCTCAAGAGCAGTATAACGCAGTTCTCTAAATGAAAAGGTCGGCTTTAGCAGCAAAGCACCAACAATTATATAGGCTAACGAGCTAACTTGGCTTATGTAAAATAAAAGAAAATAAACGGGAGAGGCAAAAATAAATATAGTAAGCAAAACCATAACGCCACCATAGACCAATTGCCTCACCCTACCCCCTCCATTGGATGTAGAGGGTTCAGATGAAATGGGAGCAACTTTTTCCAAAAAGGAAACTGCCTTTCCCATCCACACCACTGGATGTATGGCTCGAGGTGGTTCCCCAAGTAGAAGATCAATTATCAGCGCCAAAAGCAGAATGAATAAAGGTTCCATGGCTTCTCCTGAGAGCGTTTAGCAATCCTCCACTTTTGTCATTCTGAGCCCTGTGGGCGAAGAATCTCTTATAGACTCTTCCCGGAGCCTGTCCTGAGCGCTACCAGATTCTTCGCTACGCTCAGAATGACAGGAAGCGAAGGGCTCAGAGTGACAATTTACATTAATAAACATTCTTTTCTTGCTGCTGAATGTAGTTTCCT
>DAOUTC010000037.1 GCA_030626915.1 Dehalococcoidia bacterium | reverse complement strand
TTTACTATTTTGATGAGCCCGGGGAGCAAAACACAGAGTTAGTAATTGAAGCTGTTTCTCAACGACTAGAAGGCAGTGAAATTAAAAAGGTTGTTGTTGCCAGCACCTCTGGTGAGACTGCTGCTAAATTTGCCCGTACTCTCAAGGACAAAGCCGAGCTGCTATGTGTTTCTGAGGCGCCATATCGTCGGGAATGGGGCGAACAATGGCCCTGCTTCAAAAGGGAGTTTAGGCTGGAGTTACAGAAAATGGGGATTACCATTATCGATAGGGCTCCCTATATTTTCCATGAATCGGTGTTGGAAGCTGCCCGGTGGCCTTTTGTGTCCCCTGAGATGTTGGTGAAAGAGACGTTGTACTGCTTCGGGCAGGGAATGAAAGTGGCTGTTGAAGTTGCTCTGGCAGGTGTTTCCGGTGGATATATAACTCCCTATGAGGAGGTGATAAGCGTTGGTGGGTCAGGTGAAGGAGCAGATACAGCTATAGTGCTTCGGGCTACTTATCCTGCTTGCCTTTTTGACAAGGATCCTGCAAAACGGCTGGAGATAAGAGAGATAATTGCCATGCCTATCTCCAAGAAGTGGTGGGAATAGGCTCGCATTTTCGCGGACATTGTTGACTGCTGGTGGGGCGAAATATGAGGTGGTGTTATTGGAATTATCTGGTTACTCTAGCCATAGTGCTGGTGACTTTCTGCGGTTGTGCTAAACCAGCGACAATCCCTCCATCGCCGTCTCCAGAACAACAAACTATTATAAAGCTCCCTGAGCCACGATATGATAGTGATGTGTCTATTGAGCAAAGCCTGCTTAAGAGGAGGTCAGTCAGAAGTTACACCGGTGAATCCGTAACACTTCAGGAGGTGTCTCAGCTTTTGTGGGCTGCTCAGGGAATTACCGACCCCAGAGGTTTTAGAACTGCTCCATCTGCAGGGGCTCTCTACCCACTTGAAGTATATATGGTGGCTGGAGATGTACAAGATTTGACTCCAGGTGTTTACAAGTATGAACCAGAGGAACATCAACTCATTGGGGTTATAGATGGTGACAGGAGAGCCGAGCTAGCTGATGCCGCCCTGGCACAATCTTGGGTAAAAGAAGGAGCTAGTGCCTTTGTATTCACTGCGGTTTATGAGAGAACCACCCGCAAGTATGGAGATAGAGGTATAAGATATGTCCACATAGAAGTGGGCCATGCGGCTCAAAACTTGTGCCTTCAAGCAGCAGCGATGGGGTTAGGAGCAGTCACTGTAGGTGCATTTCACGATGAGCAGGTAGCTGAACTCCTGAATCTACCACGGGATGAACAGCCTTTGTATATAATTCCTGTGGGCAGGAAATGATAGCGGTTGTGGCTTAATGCTTCTCTGCTCTAAGGCATTAGTGGGGGTGCTTTTAATTTAGCTTAACTTGGGTTAAACTTTTACGTATATGGCTTTAAAATACAATCCCCAGGAAATAGAAAAGAAATGGCAGGGGAAATGGGCGGCTGACCATATTTATGAAGTTACAGAGGATAGCAGCCGCACAAAATTTTATGCCCTGACAATGTTTCCTTACACCTCAGGAGACCTTCACATTGGGCATTGGTACGCTATGGCTCCTTCGGATGTATATGCCAGGTTCAAGAGAATGCAAGGATACAATGTGCTTCATCCTATGGGCTTTGATGCTTTTGGATTGCCGGCCGAGAATGCTGCTATCAATCGCGGGGTCCACCCTCATGATTGGACAATGAAGAATGTAGAGCATATGCGACGCCAGCTCAAGAGCATAGGGGCAATCTATGACTGGAACCGCGAGGTGGTTAGCTGCCTCCCCGAGTACTATAAGTGGACACAATGGGTTTTCCTGAAGTTTTATCATGCTGGCCTGGCTTATCGGGCTAAAGCTCCGGTCAACTGGTGTCCTAAGTGTCAAACGGTGCTGGCTAATGAACAGGTAGTGGGTGAAGGGTTTTGTGAGAGGTGTGGCAGCCAGGTGACCAAAAGGGATTTAGAGCAGTGGTTTTTCAGGATTACCAAGTATGCTGAGGAGCTGCTTGACTTTAGCCGTATAGATTGGCCAGAGCGCATAAAGACGATGCAGACAAATTGGATTGGCAAGAGCGAAGGTGCTGAGATTTCCTTCAAGCTGGACCATGAGGATATAGAACCGAAAGAGATAAGGGTGTTCACCACTCGCCCCGATACGATTTTTGGTGTGACTTATTTCCTTCTTGCACCGGAGCATCCTTTAGTTCCTCAGTTGACTATCCCAGAGCGTAGGGATGAGGTGGAGAAATATATTGCCTGGTGCCGGCGGCAAACTGAATATGAACGAACAGCTATGGGCAGAGAGAAAACAGGGGTCTTTTTGGGAAGCTATGTCATAAACAGGCTGAATGGAGAAAGGGTGCCTATCTGGATTACTGATTACGTCTTGCTAACTTATGGCACCGGAGCAGTGATGGGAGTCCCGGCTCACGATGAGAGGGATTTTGAGTTTGCCAGAAAGTTTAACCTCCCTATTCGAACTGTTATCGCCCCTCCTGATTGGTCGGGTGAGGAACCAGAAGAGCCGTACACTGGGGCAGGCGTGATGGTAAATTCTGCAGAGTTTACTGGTTTGCCTAGTGAGCAGGGATACGACGCAATCTGCAATTTGCTGCAGAGCAAAGGCTGGGGCAAGTCTACCGTCTCCTATCGTCTTCGTGACTGGCTTATCTCCAGGCAAAGGTACTGGGGGGCACCAATACCTATGGTTTATTGTGATAAGTGTGGCGTAGTTCCTGTCCCTGAGGAAGATTTACCCGTTCTACTCCCTTCCGACGCTGAGTTTAAGCCTACTGGTGAGTCCCCCCTTAAATATTGCCAGTCCTTTGTTAATACCACTTGCCCCAGATGCTCTGGGCCTGCGAGACGGGAAGTGGATACGATGGATACATTTATGTGCTCCAACTGGTATTTCCTGAGATATACCAGTCCCAAAACTGACAATGTTCCTTTTGATGCTGACAAGATAAAATATTGGCTGCCGGTAGATTTATATACTGGAGGTGCTGAGCATGCTGTCATGCATCTCCTTTATGCCCGTTTTTTCATTAAGGCGATTAGGGATATGGGCATGGTGGACTTCGATGAGCCTTTCACACGGCTTTTTAATCAAGGCACGATAATTTACCTGGGTGACAAAATGAGTAAATCTAAGGGCAATGTAATTGCTCCAGATGAGTATGTGGCTGAATTAGGGGCCGATGCTGTTCGTGGGTATCTTATGTTTGTCGGACCCTGGGAGCTGGGTGGGGAGTGGAGCGATAGTGGCATTGTAGGCATAAGCAGGTGGCTAAACAGAGTGTGGAGCCTGGTGGAAACAGGCTATACCAGTCAAGCGGTTAAGCCAGGGACAGAGAAAGAGCTTCTTCATATCACCCATAAAACGATTAAAAAGGTAAGTGAGGATTTGAAAAAGTTTCGTTTTAACACTATGCTGGCTAGCCTCATGGAGTTTACCAATTATTTAGCCAGGGTCAAAGAAGCAGGGAATATAGCAGTGTCACTGTGGCAAGAAGCTATTACATATTTGCTGCTCCTGCTGGCTCCTACTGCTCCTCACCTGGCTGAGGAACTGTGGGCTAGGACTGGGCATCCTTACAGCATTCACAATCAATCCTGGCCAGAATGGGATGAAGAGTTGGCTAAGGAGGAAGAAATTACCCTGGTCATCCAAATAAACGGCAAATTACGAGATAAGATGCTTGTACCCGCTTCCATAACTGAGGCTAAAGCCAGGGAATTAGTCGTGGGGCGAGAGAGAGTGAAAGCTTACACTGAGGGTAAGAGGATTGACAAAATAATTTATGTTCCTGGCCGTGTGGTGAATATTGTAGCGAAGTGAGGGAAAAAATGCGGATAACTTTTATTGGTGGCGGGACTATGGGGGAAGCGATGGTAAGACGTCTCCTCAGCAGAAAGCTTATTGCACCTGGAGATATTACGGTTAGCGATGTGAGCCAACTACGGCGAGGGTTATTGAGCAGAGAATATGGGGTGAACACTTTAGCTGATAATAGGGAAGCAATAAAAGATGCTGACTTGATTATACTGGCGGTGAAGCCCCAGGATTTAGCTCAGGTGATGGGGGAGATAAAAAACCCCGCGCCACAGCAGGTTGTATTATCCATAGTAGCTGGTGCTAGCTTATCTACTTTGCAGCGTGGTTTGAACTATCCTTATATAATTCGAGCTATGCCCAATATGCCAGCGCAAATTGGAGAGGGAATGATTGTATGGACAGCAACTGCTGAAGTGGGTCAAAAGCAAAAAGAGATAGCTCAGTCTGTCCTGGGTGCTCTGGGTGAGGAAATTTACGTTGATGGTGAGAAGTATTTAGATATGGCTACAGCCTTAAGCGGGAGTGGTCCAGCTTATGTATTCCTTTTTGTTGAGGCTCTTATTGATGCCGGGGTTCATATTGGCCTGCCACGCAGTATAGCTGAGAAATTGGCGATACAAACGATAATTGGTTCTACTCATATGGTTCAAAAAACGGGCAAACATCCTGCTGAGCTAAGAAGCATGGTCACTTCGCCGGGCGGAACCACCACCGAGGCTCTGCTTCAGTTAGAAAAGGGAAACTTTCGTTCCCTCCTCCTTGAGGCTGTTGCCGCCGCTTATAACAAGGCTAAGCATCTTTAGAAAAGCTATAAATTACAGTGGTTTCACCTTTTGAATATCGCAATTGTCCCAATTGTAGACACAATGGTTTTATTGTGCTCTTCGACTCTAATATGAAGCAAGACGATTTTCAAGAAGGTATAGAGAGTGTATATATGCTACCGGGTGATAAATATGGAAGACATGTTAAATGCCGCAATTGCCAGCTCGTATATGTAAATCCCATTGAAAAAAAGAGCAAAATCAATGAGAACTACTCCAAAAGGGAAAGCATTGATGCCTCTATTATTCGGGAGAGTCGTTTACGGGCTGCTAAATCACAATTAGAGTTAATTCAAAGGTATAAGAAGGGCACAAATCTTTTAGATATAGGTTGTGGCGAGGGTTTTTTCCTGTTTAATGCTTCCAAAGCTGGTTATAGGGCTAAGGGGGTTGAATTATCACAGGATGCCACGGCATATGCCAAAAGGGAATTTGGCTTAGATGTAGAAGCAGCAGCCTTCGAAGAGCTGCAATTTCCAGAAGATTATTTCGATGTAATTACCCTATGGCAGGTTCTGGAACACGTGCCACACCCGCTTTTGCTTCTTAAAGAAGCTCATAGAATACTTAAGCCTGGGGGACTGCTGGTGGCATCAACTCCGAATATCGGAGGAATACCAGCAGGGATTTTGCATAGAAAGTGGTGGAATGTAAGGAGGCTCCACATCAACCAATTTACCACAGAGACTCTTACGGGTATCTTCAGGAATGCCGGGTTCAAAAATATATCTTCTGTCTCTTATAGGGAATCCATAAGCTTACTTATGCTGTTTATACCACTACTAAAATACTTGAAGATATATAAGTCTTTAAAAGCTTTATTTTATCCTGCCTCTATCATAGGCAAGATTATGAATAAAATGGTGTTAATATATCGCTCAACACTGGATAACTGCACGGTGATTGGTTTCAAATAGGGTGCTAAGTAACTACTGGAGTCTCCCCGGGATATAGCTTGCGCCATTTTTCCAGAAGTTGCTCATGTGTTTTTTTGTGATCGGGGTCAAGAATACAACAATCCACAGGGCAAACCTCAACGCACTTGGACGATTCAAACCAGCCTACACATTCAGTGCATTTGTCAGGGTCAATGACGTAAATCTCCTCACCCTCACTGATGGCCTCATTTTTGCATTCTGACTCACAAGCACCACAGCTAATGCACTCCTCAGTAATTTTATACGCCATCTTTACATTACCTCCTTAAATTTCTATATGTGCTTTATTTTAGCATCTAGCCTCGTCTTTCGGGAATTTCCTTTTCAAAGCAATGGCAACATGGTCAGGGACCATGTCTTTAAGGCAACCTCCTAACTCGGCCACTTCTTTAATTAAGCTAGAGTGAAGGAATTGATATTCGGTGCTTGTAATCAAACAAACTAACTCGATATCCGGCGCCAATTTTTTGTTCATCAGCGCCATTGCGAATTCCTGCTCGAAATCAGAGCTTGCCCTGAACCCTCGAATCATGACTGTTCCTTTTACCTCACGAACAAAGTCAACAGTGAGCCCAGCGTAAGATTTAACACATACATTAGGCAAATCAGCTACCGCTTTGTTTACCATATCCATCCTTTCTGTGAGGGAGAAAAGTGGTTGTTCATCAGGCCTATCATAGACGCCGACAATCAACCTATCAAAAATAGCTGATGCTCGATTGATAACATCAATATGGCCGTTAGTAATAGGGTCAAAGGTGCCAGGATAAACTGCTATTGTCATAGCTTAGCCCCCTTTTTGATAAAAAGAAATAAATGTATCACCATAGTGGCGTTGTTCAGCTAAGTGCAATCCATCATAAGCAGAATTTAGAGGGAAACGATTTGCATGGCAAACTACAATTGTAGAGTTTTCTGCTATTAATTCTGAGTTAGCTAGAGTGGTTAGCAAATTACTTATAGGGGGATTTGAGTAGGGAGGGTCCATAAAAACGATATCATAATTATTATTAAGGAAGGTGAGGGCCTTACTTGCGCTGCAGCAATAAACATGAGCTTTGCCTAGCAGCCCAGCCCTGTCCAGGTTGTATTTAATGATGTTACAACATTTTCTACTGCGGTCAACAAAATCGGCCCATTCTGCCCTGCGGCTTAAAGCTTCTATACCTAGAGCACCACTGCCGGCATATAAATCGAGAACGCGATCCCAATAACTAGTAGAGTTCTCCAAAATAGAGAAAATAGCTTCCTTTACTAGATCAGTTGTAGGTCGGGTTAATCGTCTTGGAGGAGCTTTTAGTTGGGTTCCCTTGACTTCACCACTGATGACTCGCATTTCTAGCCTATAATAACTCTTCAATATTGTATTATAATTTGCTGCTTATTTCAAGCCACTCATATAGTTTGACTCCAAACAGAGCATAATCTATAATTGGCTTGAGCTTTAGAAGCAGGTATTAGATGTGGAGTTTTGAATATGGCTACTGGATTTGAAAGGTTTTCCGAAGGAGCTCGTAAAGCGCTAGCACGAGCTCAAGAGGAAGCTAGGCGCCTGGGTCACAGTTATATTGATACTGAGCATATATTGTTGGGATTAGTGGGGGATGAATCGGGGGGGGCAGCCAAAGTTCTAACTAAACTAGGTGTCCCGTTAAATAAAGTGCAAGCAGCAGTGGAGTTTGTGGTGGGGAGAGGAGAGAAAGAAACCAGAGGGGCGATTAGCCTTGCTCCCAGAGCCAAAAGAGTTATTGAACTTGCTGTTGATGAAGCACGCCGTTTTAATTCTAACTACATAGGAACTGAGCATCTTCTACTTGGTTTATTGCATGGAAAAGAAGGGGTAGCCAGTAATGTTTTAGAGAGTTTCGGCATTACTTTGGAACGGGCACGAGATGAGGTCGGTAGGATTATGAGGCATGAAGCAATACATGCCCGTACTGCTCGGGCTTCTACACGTACTCCAACCCTGGATCACCTGGGAACGGATCTAACCGCTCTAGCCAAGGCGGATAAGCTTGACCCTGTTATTGGACGTAGCAAGGAAATTGAGAGAGTAGTTCAAATACTAAGTCGCCGTACTAAGAATAACCCAGCACTTATAGGTGAACCAGGTGTGGGCAAAACAGCTATTGTTGAGGGATTGGCTCAGCGTATAGTAGCCGGAGAGACCCCTGAGGTATTACAAGGCAAGAGGATAATCGCCTTGGATATAGGTGCCTTGGTGGCGGGGACAAAGTATCGTGGTGAATTTGAGGAGAGGCTGAAGAGAGTTATTGAGGAGGAAAAGGCTGTTGGGAATTGCATCCTATTTATTGACGAGATGCAGACTATTGTAGGTGCGGGGGCAGCTGAGGGTGCTGTTGATGCCTCCAATATATTGAAGCCTTCGCTGTCGCGTGGTGAAATACAGTGTATCGGCGCCACTACTTTGAATGATTACCGCAAATATGTGGAGAAAGACCCGGCTCTGGAGCGGAGGTTTCAGACTGTCCTGGTAGCCGAGCCTACGGTGGAAGAGACCTTAGACATATTGCGAGGTATCAAGCATAGGTATGAAGAATTCCATCGCTTGATTATAAGTGATGAAGCCTTGCAGACAGCGGCTTCTTTGGCTGCCAGATATATACCTGACCGATATTTGCCTGATAAGGCTATTGATTTAGTAGATGAGGCTAGCTCTAGAATGCGTATTAAGCATAGTAGTGCTCCTATTGGTTTAACTGAGGCCAGGCAGGCCCTAGAAAGCGTGCGTAAGGAGAAGGAGACAGCTATTGCTTCTCAACAGTATGAATATTCTGCTGAGTTGCGTGACCGCGAACTTCAGCTAGTAGAAAAAGTTAGCCAGATGGAAAAGGAGTGGCAGGTTAAACAGGAATCGGGTAAACCCACGGTTACTGCGGATGATATTGCTGAAGTGGCTGGCATGTGGACCGGGATACCAGTGCTGAGGTTGACTACTGACGAAACTAGCCGCCTTCTTCAAATGGAGGAGGCTTTACATCGTCGCATCATTGGCCAGGATGAAGCTATAAACACTGTGGCTAAAGCGGTGAGAAGAGCTCGAGCTGGTTTGAAGGAACCACGACGTCCAATCGGGGTGTTCATATTTTTAGGACCTACTGGAGTAGGTAAAACTGAGTCAGTTAGGGCACTAGCCGAATTCATGTTTGGTAGTGATGATGCTTTAGTCAGACTTGACATGTCGGAGTTCATGGAGCGCCATACCGTAGCTCGCCTGGTCGGAGCACCGCCTGGCTATATTGGCTATGAAGAAGGTGGACAATTAACCGAGGCAGTGAGGCGAAAACCCTATTGTTGTATTCTCTTGGATGAAATTGAAAAGGCGCATTATGATGTATTCAATATGCTGCTTCAAATTTTTGATGATGGCCACTTAACTGATGCTAAGGGACGTCGTGTCGATTTTCGCAATAGCATTATAGTGATGACTAGCAATATCGGTGCTGAGCTTATTAAACGTGATATGAGCATTGGTTTCGCTACTCATATTGATAGCAAAGGGAATC
The DNA here is from genome assembly GCA_030626915.1 of Dehalococcoidia bacterium. Taxonomy (GTDB): domain Bacteria; phylum Chloroflexota; class Dehalococcoidia; order GIF9; family AB-539-J10; genus JAUWHW01. Next base: position 693 of record DAOUTC010000037.1, on the reverse strand, counting down.
TGCAAGTGGAATATGAAAAAATGAAGGAAAAGGTGCTTGGGGAGATGAAGAAGAAGTTCCGTCCTGAGTTCCTCAACCGTATTGATGCCGCCGTTGTCTTTCATGCCTTAACTAAAGAACACATCCGTCAGATTGTTGAGTTAATGCTTAATCAAGTTGCTGCCTCACTTAAAGAGAAAAATATAGCTTTAGAAATCACTGACAGTGCTAAAGACTTCCTGGGCAATAAAGGTTATGACCCTGTTTTTGGAGCTCGCCCTCTACGCCGTGTAATCCAAAATTTGGTTGAAGACCCACTTTCTGAGGCATTGCTGCAAGATGAGTTCCAACCCGGAGATACAGTGGAAGTGGATTGTGATGGGGAAAAGATTGTAATGCGGCCATTAGTTAAAGAAGCTTTAAAGGGTTGAAGTCTAGCAATTGGGATAAATCTAAGGTCAAACGCATTTTTGTTTGTCAACAATGTGGTAAGGAAAGTGCCAAGTGGTTAGGGCGATGTCCCAATTGCCAGGCTTGGAATAGCTTTGTAGAGACTACAGTTAGCCTATCTCATGCTCCTCTTGACTGGTCCTGCTCTAAGGGAAATAAACCTCAGGAGCTATCTCAAGTAGAGACGGGCTCCTTTTCTCGTTTTCACATTGGCTTTGCTGAAATGAATAGAGTCCTGGGAGGTGGTTTGGTGCCTGGCTCTTT
>DAOUTC010000072.1 GCA_030626915.1 Dehalococcoidia bacterium | reverse complement strand
TAAAGCGACCGAAGAATCTCATAGTGCTCAGGACAAGCTCCGCAAAGCAATCTCTCGCCCACTAACTTAACGCTCCAATTCTCTTCTCAGCGAGTCCAGCTTACCTTTCATGCTCAAGGCCTTATCTCGCCGCTCATCTATTTTAATTGTCGTTATCACTCTGGCGACTCCCTCATTGAAGGTTGCTTCATGCATCTTCTTCGCCACCATTAGAATTTTGTCCAGGTCACCCTCTATAATCGTCCCCATAGCGGTTATTTCGTATTTTATATCTTTCTCCTGTTGCAAGACTTTAACCGCTCGAGCCACATATTTGCTAACCGAAGGAGTTTTGGTTCCTAAAGGAACGATGCTTATCTCTGCTATTGCCATTTTCTTCTTAGTATTAAATCACCAAATGAGCAAAGGGGCAAATTCGTTCATATGAGTAATGACACACCGCCTCCTTCCTTGTCATTGCATTCTTCCCTGTCATTGCGAGGAGCGCTAGCGACGAAGCAATCTCACTAAGAAATTGCCAGCATTCAGCCTCGTAAGTAGAATCTATCTCTGGATCAATCAAACCACCTTAAGGTTCTGGATAGTCCCACTGCTATTGCAATCAAAATAAGAAGAATAATTATTCCTATGGCTGCAAACTTGTTGGATTTTCTTGAGGGTCTTTCTTTTCTGCTCATCTAATTTTAGAATAGTAGCGAAAATTCATCGCTGAGTCACTTTGGTCTATAGAAGGATTTAAACATCTGCTATAAGGAGCCATTTTATTATGAAAATAAGAACCATTACAACAGGAATCAATTTATCCTATCCGGTAGAAGAACTGAAAATCAAGGAAATTGCTGAATTTAATTTAAGAGCAAGAAAGATTTTCGAGGATAATGGCTATGAAGTACAATCACTAAGAATCGCTACCCAGCCCTGGGCGGAGTATCTTGGCACATTAAGTCAGGATCAAATAATTGATGAAATAAAGCATATAGAGAAAATTTGTATAAATAATGGCATCAACTTCGTCAGCATAGGAACAGTTACCGACCTGAAGTTTATCCACTTAATCCCAGAAATAAATAAGGTAACTGCTATAATTTTCGCTTCTGTGACAATAGGAGATGTGACGGGTGGCATAAATTATGAAGCTGCAAAGAGGGCAGCGAATGTCGTGGTGAGAATTTCAAAAGAACCGCCTAGCGGTTACGGAAATCTCCGTTTTGCTGTTCTTTCAAATTGTCCGCCCGATATTCCATTTTTTCCAGCCAGTTATCATAAAGGCAGGACTTGCCTTTCCATAGGTTTAGAATGTAGTGATTTGGTTTCAAAAGCCTTTGAGAAATCAAAAAATCTAATTGAAGCTGAAGAGAAGCTTGCCTCCGTTTTTTCAGCCGAACTTAGAAAGATTGAGGAAACTGCAAAAGAAATCGAGAAAAAGGAGAGGATTTTCTTAAAGGGAATTGATGTTTCAATAGCACCATCACTACAAGAAAATGAAAGTATCGCCTTCGCCTATGAAAAGCTAAATTTGGGTAAGTTTGGTGCTCCTGGGACTCTTGCTATTTCAGGCATGATTACAGAGGTTTTACAATCAATCGAGGTGAAAAAATGTGGATATTCTGGGCTCATGTTGCCTATTTTGGAAGATTTTGGTCTGGCAACCAGATGTAACGAAGGAATTTTTGGTATTGATACTATCTTAGCTTGTTCTGCTGTTTGTGGCACTGGTCTAGATTGTATTCCATTGCCGGGAAATATTTCTGAGAATAAAATTTATGCTATTTTGTTAGATATGGCCACATTATCTATAAAATTAAACAAGCCGCTTTCGGCAAGGTTGCTTCCAGTTCCAAATAAAAACCCTGGTGAAATAACTCACTTTGAATCACCTTATTTAATTGATTGCAGAATACTAAAAGTAAAATAGCTGTCCGCTCCGTAAGCAATTCTCTTTCCCACAAGTTGTGTAATAACTCTGAGTGGTTGTAGCCAGTTTGCAACCTTTATCTAGATAGTGTTGAAATCCACGAAATTCATCTGAAAGGCATCCATCGGGGCGGCTGTAGTTCAGATAGATAGTGGACGCTTTAGACAGCCTTTTATGTCATTGCGAGAATAAGCCGGGATGAACCCGGCACTACAGTTACATTTCGTAAGGCTGAGAGGTGGGGATAAACCCCCGCCACTACAAATTTACATTCATTTGTAGGGTCGGGGCTTATCCCCGACCAAGGCATGGTGGTGCGGCGACTCAGGGATTATAGAGCCTGCTCCAGGTTTGCTCGGATTACCCTCGTGATGATAAGGCAAAGAGGTAATGTGTCCCCAGTCACGTGAACGAGTGCACGAGTTTGCCATAAGAGAGGAAGGTGTGGTATATTATTTTGTTAGTGTATCCTAACAAACGGAACAATGAGTTAGCGTGGTACTGAAAGGAATGATAAAAGGGCAAAGCCCCAGTATGGAAGACTATCTTGAGTCAATATCTATGCTGGCTCAAGGGGGGAAGGTGGTGAGAGTAACCCAGATCAGCAAGGCGCTGGGGGTAAGAAAGCCCAGCGTTACCTCTGCACTCAAAAAGCTTTCAAAAGAAGAGCTTGTCGAGCATGAAAGGTATGGATATGTGAAACTTACTGACGAGGGCCAAAAGATAGCTGAAGATGTTTTTCATCGTCACGAGACATTACGTCACTTTCTGGGTGAAATATTGGGTGTCAACCCTAAGATGGCTGTGGAAGATGCATGCAAGATGGAACACGCTGTCAGTCCGATTACCCTGGAGAGGCTGGCGAAGTTCGTCGAATTTGTATTGAACCGACCGCGCGGGAAACCCGAATGGCTGAAAGGCTTCAACTACTACTTTGAGCATGGAGACCTTCCCCCAGAGTACACGGCAAAGTGCTTAAGGGACAAATAGATATTTTTTTGAAGTAAAAAAAGTTAGCCAACGCTAACAATAGAAGGGAATATTGGGTAATGTATGACCGAAAGCTGATAACTTTGGCTCGAATGCAGCCCGGGCGGAGTGGTGTAGTGGTCCAAATTCAAGGTGGACATGGCCTGGTTAATCGTCTTAACGCCTTAGGTATTATACCGGGTAAGAAGATAATCAAGATTAGTTCTATGCTTATGCGAGGGCCGATAACCATTCAGGTAGATAGGGTTCAGGTGGCTATTGGTTTTGGTATGGCCAAAAAGATAATGGTAGAACTAGATTAAGGTGAAGATACTCCTTGTAGGCAATCCCAACGTGGGCAAGAGTGTCATCTTCTCCCGCCTGACTGGAGTGCATGTAATTGCCTCTAATTATCCAGGTACGACGGTAAGCTACACTCGAGGATTTATGAAGGTGGGAGAAGAGACAGTTGAAGTTATTGATGTGCCTGGCACCTATACTCTGGAGCCAACCTGTGAAGCCGAAGAAATAGCCTTACGCATGCTTAACACTGGAGATATAGTCATAAATGTGGTTAATGCTATCAACCTGGAGAGGAACCTTTACTTAACCTTGCAACTATTAGAGAAGCATATTCCAATGGTTGTCGCCTTGAACCTGTGGGACGATACCAAGCATCGTGGAATAGATATTGATTTAGGCAAGTTGAAGGCATTTTTAGGGGTGCCGGTTATTCCTACTGTAGCTGTAACTGGTCAGGGGATAAAAGAGCTGGTGGAGAATATTCCCCAGGCTATCTTACCTGATGCTGTTGTACGCACTCCTGATGAGCGCTGGGCTACTGTTGGCAGCATCATAGACCAGGTTCAGCATATTACCCATCGCCACCATACCTGGTCTGAACGTCTGGAGGATGCCAGTGTAAAGCCATTAACCGGAGGCATTATAGCCTTAGCCGTTCTAGCCAGTGCCTTTCTGGTAGTCCGTTTCATTGGCGAAAGCCTGATTGCCTATGTGCTTGACCCTTCATTCAACAATTTGTGGGCGCCGGCGGTATTGAAGCTAAGTCACCTCATGGGGAGTGGTGGTTTTCTCCACGATATTGTGATTGGTAAAGTAGTCACTGGGGAAGTGAACTTTGTTGAGTCCTTTGGGCTACTGTCCACCGGGCTTTATGTCCCTTTTGCCATGGTTCTGCCTTATATCATCGCCTTCTATCTGGTACTTGGTTTGCTTGAGGATATAGGATATCTACCACGGCTGGCGGTTTTACTGGATACCATCATGCACCGTCTGGGTTTGCACGGATATGCTATCATTCCTACTCTGCTCGGGCTTGGTTGTAATGTGCCAGCTGTTTTAGCCACCCGAATTCTGGAAAGTAAAAGGGAAAGGTTTATTGCAGCAACTCTGGTGTCTATCGCTGTGCCCTGCGCTGCACTGCAAGCCATGATTTTCGGCCTGGTTGGTCAACAGGGAGTACAGTATGTGGCTATTGTCTACGGGACGCTATTCGTAGTCTGGATTACTCTGGGGATTATACTCAACTATGTGGTAAAGGGATTTAGCCCCGAGTTACTAATTGAGATACCACCCTATCGTCTGCCACAATGGCAAGCCATGCTTAAGAAACTGTGGCTGAGGGTCTACGGCTTCCTGGTAGAGGCTATCCCCATAGTTCTGGGTGCTGTTGTGGTAATCAATATACTTTATTTCCTCGGAGTATTTAATGCTATTGCTAGTTTTACCGCACCGGTAGTCACCGGCTTGCTCGGATTACCCAGGGAGGCGGTAACAGCTTTAGTTATCGGCTTTCTACGTAAGGATGTGGCTCTGGGCATGTTGGCTCCTCTGGCCTTGAGTGCTAAACAACTGGTGGTAGGCAGTGTGGTTCTGGCTATGTTCTTCCCCTGTATTGCTACCTTTGTTGTTCTTCTCAGAGAACTTGGAGTGGTAAATATGCTTAAATCAGCCGGGGTGATGATTTCGGCTGCTCTAATAACCGGGGGAATATTGAACCTAATCCTGTAAAAGGTAACAAACGAGACATGTATAATCTGCCCCGATTGAGGACAACTTTTTTGGGCCTTATGGTTGCCCTGGCAGGCATGATTCTACTTTGTACTGCGTGCATAGCCCACAAAGAAGATACCCACCACCAATTGCAGCAGATAGCTAAGCCTTACGCCTTTAATTTTGCTTCGTGGGAACTACACGCACTTTCCTCCCTACCAAAGAAAATATTCCATAAAGAAGCTGAGGCTGGTCAGGAAACGATACTGCGTAGTCAAATAAAGACTGTACTGGCAGATGAGGGTATATCCGCATTCCCACCTGTCATCTTCAGTCTCGAAAAGCCGCCTCACCTGCTGGTGATATCGCCGCGAGACAAAATAGTGTATTTAGACATGATGGTGCTGCGTCAGGAGCTCAGTGTGGAGGAAATGGAGCAGCTTGAGGCTCAGATTGACGAACTGGGCCTGTCAGCCCTTGTTGTAGAGCTGGGAGGTTTTGGAGCTACTTGTCCACCAATAGTGGGCGATAACATGACTTTGACCTACACCATCAATACAGCGGTGGAGGAATGGCTTCACCAGTACCTCGCCTTCAGACCGCTGGGCTTTCTCTACCTGCTTGACTCAATTGGCATCAGACGAAACCCTGATGTGGTAACCATGAATGAAACTCTGGCAGGCATGGTCAGCCAGGAGATCGGCGCAGAGGTTTATGCCAGATATTACCAGGGGCAGGAAGAAGTGAAGGCAGGCTGCAACGCGCTGGAGTTTGATTTTGACGCTGAGATGAGAGAGACACGCCAGACTGTGGACCGCTACCTTTCTCAGGGAAGGATTGAGGAGGTGGAGCAGTACATGGAGGAGAGAAGAAAGGAATTTGTGGCACATGGTTATCATATCAGGAAGCTTAACCAGGCCTATTTTGCTTTCCATGGCATTTATGCTCAGGACCCAGCCTCGGTTAGTCCAATTTATAAGGACCTGAAGCAAGTCAGGGCTAAGAGTCCTTCGCTCAAGGATTTTCTAAACCAGGTAGCCGGGATGAGGAGCTATACTGAGTTGACAGAAGCATTGCAGCAGTAGTTCCCGGGTTGCCGGGACGATATATCTGAGGCGCCTCAGTCTAAAAGTAGATAATGTTGTTGGACGAGCTCTTCGGCTCTAAAGAAGCTAAGGAAGAAGTTCCTTCGTCTATTGGAAAGGCTCCCCTACCCTATCTTTTTGACCTCTTTATCAGTAAGCTTTATAATAGGTATTAAAGGAGGTATTAAAGTGGGTAGAGCAGTGAAGATAAACATTACCTTACCTGAGGAAGAGCTAAGAGAG
>DAOUTC010000049.1 GCA_030626915.1 Dehalococcoidia bacterium | reverse complement strand
TTCATCACAAATTTTCCTTAATCGGGGTAGGTATTCTGGCGGTGGAACTATTCTACCGTTTGTGCCGACTACAGGCTCAACAATCACTGCAGCCACATTCCCCTCTTCCTTAATCATATAATCTACATATTCAGCACATTGTATATTACAATCAGGGTAGTTTAGCCCAAATGGACACCGATAACAGTAAGCATCTGGGGCAAAACGTACACCCTGTACCGTACATCTGGCCCGCTCGGCATACCACCGTCTAGGGTCACCCGTAAATGTAACACTTGCAGCGGTAGCACCATGATATGAATGATACCTTGAAATTACCTTATAATTAGGTACGCTATACTGCCTCAGTATCTTTAATGCTGCCTCATTGGCTTCAGTTCCAGATGTAGAGAAGAAAAATCTATCCAAGCCCGCAGGCATCACAGTAAGTAGAGCTTCAACTGCGTTTGCTGCTGCTTCCTGTGCAAATCCAGGAGCTATATAGGGCATCTTCTCAGCTTGTTTGACTATAGCCTCAATTACTACCTTGTTTTTATGTCCCAGATTAGAACACATTAATTGAGAGGAGAAATCAAGATAACGTTTATCATTCTCGTCATACATATAGACACCTTCGGCATCTTGGATAAATACAGGTTTCTTCCACCCCTTTTGCGCTCTCCAGGTGCCATAAGTATGCTCCGTTAGTGACTTAATCTTTTCTTCTGCATTAGCCATTTTTTAACTCTCCTCTTTAGGTTTATATTCAGGCGCTGACCTATATTCACTTTTATAATTTGGGTTTTTCAGATAGGGGCAACTATCGCCGCACGTTCTTGAAAGACCACACTTAACCTTATGCCCTCCATCCTCATATTCAGTAATAAAGGCATTAATATGTCTTAATGCACAATGAACACGGCGAGTTCTAGTCACATTAGCCACGGTTTAACCCCCCTTAAGCAGCGACTTTAATTTAAGAATACGTTCATTTCTTTTTTTAGCTATCCTTTCGAAAGCCTGGGGCACATCCGCCATCAAAGCTTTGGAAACTTTAGCTGCATCTAAATAATAACTTACGATTTTCTCCTCCACTGCTATAGCCATGCTTAAGGCGTCGGAATAACCTTTACCCTCAGGCAATTCAACTTCAATGGAATAATTGTCTGTATCTATGCCTGCAAAGGAATAACAGCCTTCAATGGCATCGGTGATAACTCCATAATAAGCCCTTTCCACCTGCACTTCGTTCTTAGCGTTTTCCCTGGCAAAGGACAAAAATATTTCTTTACCCTCGGCATATCTTTGGGCTAAGTTTTGGTAAAACTTTGCCGATTCATCCTCAAGCTTTTTAGAAAAGCTAATGGCCTCAGAAGCTGTATTCATACGCATTTACAGTTACCTCCTTACTTATAGCCACCTTTGGATGACAACTTTGCTTTCAGTGAAGAAACGAATACATTCCTGACCTTGTGAATGTAATGTGCCAAAGAACGAATCCTTCATTCCACTAAAGGGGAAAAATGCCATAGGCGCCACTATTCCGATATTTATACCCACATTGCCACTCTCTATCCTGTATTGAAATTCCCTGGCATTTTTACCGCTTGAGGTGAAGATAGCGCTAGCATTGCCATACCTGGTAGAATTAGCCATCTCTATTGCTTCATCCAGGTTTTTCGCTCGAACGACGGTCATCACAGGTCCAAAGATTTCCTCTTGAGCTACTCTCATATCCGCTGTAGCATTCTCGAGGATACTGGGACCAAGGAAGCATGTGTCAGGATAATCACCGCGAATCTTAAAGTTCTTTCTGCCATCAAGTCTGGCTTTCGTCCCTTCCTTTAGGCCACTTTCTATATCTCCCATAATCCTCTCTTTCTTCTCTTTATCACGTAGAGGCCCCATCTGAACTGCTTCATCAAGCCCGTAACCAATAATTATCTTGGATGCCGCATCGGCAACATCATCCATAAACCTGTTGTAGAAAGCATCATCACCGACGACACAAAGGACAGAGCCTGACAAGCACCTTTGACCTGTGTTGCCAAAAAACGAAGTCATTAGAGCTGGTATGGTTCTTCCTACAACACAATCTGGCATTATTACCATATAACACTTGGCACTAGCCTGAGCAATGACTCTCTTACCTGTCTCTCCACACCTCTTGTAAATAACGTCCCTGGCTACTCGAGTAGAGCCAATAAAGCCTATTCCCTTAATGTCGGGGTGGTCTAACAGGGCATTTGTAACAGTTCTGCCACCATTGACTATGTTCCACACACCTGGCGGGAAACCAGCTTCGTCTGCCAACTCAGTCAGCCTTATTTGACTGAGGGGGTCTTCGCTTGAAGGTTTTATAACCACACAGTTTCCAGTAGCTGTAGCATATGGTGCGAACCAAAGTGGAATCATGAAGGGGAAGTTAAAAGCAGGTATTACACCAAAAACCCCTACGGGCTGCCGAATGAGATACTCATCTATGCCTGTGGCAATATCCTCTAAATTATATCCCATCATCAAGGAAGGGATTCCCGTAGCCACCTCCACTTGTTCGATACCGCGTCTTGTTTCTCCTCTGGATTCATCTATGGTCTTCCCATGCTCCTGTGTCTGGATTCTACTAAGTTCTTCAAAATGCTCCTCCAGTAACTCTTTCAATCTGAAGAGACATCTTACCCTGGCCAGTGGAGTCGTTCTTCTCCAGTCAGGAAAAGCTTCTTGAGCCGCCTCTACTGCGGTGTTCACCTCCTCCTTGGTTGAAATTGGAACTTTTGCAATCGTCTCATACTTAGCCGGATTTACAATATCTTTAAGCTCACCTTTAGATTCAACCCACTCCCCGTTGATAAAGTTCTTAACTACTGGAACTCCTTTTATCGGTTCTTCCAATACTGCCATGTTTTTAATACCTCCTTTTTATATTATTTCCTTGGTTTTAGTATAAAATCTTTATTTGATATTAGTCAATACCCTGTACTCGTTTCACATGATTAGTGGCATCTTACCTCCTTTCCTGCTAGCTGCGGGCCGAAGGCGTGCCAATCTCTCACTTCGTAGTGGCGGGGGTTATCCCCGCCTTAGTGGTTGGGGACGAGCCCCAACCCTACAAGATTGCTTCGGCACTGATGCGCCTCGCAATGACATAAGTCGCCACACCACCATGCCTTGGTCGGGGGCAAGCCCCAACCCTACAAGATGTAACTTACTATAAAACCCTCTTTGATTTTAGTCAATGCCTTTGGCTCATCAACATCCCGCCTTTTTATTCCCTGACCTCCCTTTTAAGGAAATAACCCTGGGGGTCAATGACTTCCCTCAGAAGTCTAATGGCTTCAGTGGTAGGCTCTTCCATCTTCTTTACTTCCGGTGGTATTAAGAGCTCAAATCCTACCTTATCCTGAATATCGTCTGGTTTTAACCCCGGAGCTACCTCAAGGAGCACCATCCTTTTGGTTTCACCATCAAATCCGAATACCGCCTTATCAGTTATGACCCTATATGGTCCAGAACCCATTACTCCAGCTTTTTCTCTGTAATCAGGCGCACCATCTCCATATCCTATGCTGGTTACAAAGTCTAAATTTTTCACGAATCTCCTCTTTTCTAAGACCATTATGATGATTGTTTTTTCACAATTTGCTGCCATAGCTCCAGCTCCACCGCTTCCCGGAAGCCTTATCTTGGGCTTTAAGTAGTTATTCCCCAGCAGCGTTGAGTTGACATTTCCATACATGTCAATCTGCGCACCACCTATAAAGGCATAATCTACATACCCCCTCTGTGTTAATTCGAAGGAGGAACAGAGGCCTTTAAGGTAATAAGCCTTAGTACAAGTCCTGGTATCCCCTACTGATAATGGTAAGCCTAACTCCAGGATAGGGGCAAAAGACCCAGCCTCATAGAGCAAAATAATGTTTGGTGCATGCGTAAGCTGGGCATGCATGACTGCAATCATCGGCAGGCCGGTGCCAACAAACACGACTTTTCTATCGGCCAAAATTCTTGAGCCGGTATAGGCAATCATTTCATAGGCATTATATTCAGCCACCTGCAGCACCTCCTTAAGGTGTTCACAATATTATGGGACGATTACCATCTAACTCTTTCACCTCCCTAAGCTCCTTAGAGGATATTTTAGCCAGGAAGTGGTCAAATGTTTCACAACCGTATATATATCTATCATAATATTCCTTAAGTTTATCCTTTCTCCCCGTTACCCTGAACTCCTCACATATACCTCTAAACATTTTCATATGTTCCATGCCAAACCAGTAGAAGCCGTAAGTGGCTCCAGGATATGCTCCGTATGGTTGAGTCACGACAGCATCCACTGCCACAAAAGGAATTTCTGTAAGGTTTGGATAGGTCCTTAATGACTCCTCAGGGATAATTTCCTCTGCGGTCACTATAGTGTATGTGGATGCCATAGCTATTTCGGGACAGGTACAAAGAGGTCCAAATATTCTACAGTTCCCGTACTTATCCGCTGCCTGCACATGTATCAATCCCACGTCTGGATGACAAGCAGGAACTAAATATACATTCCTACCAGTAAAGGGACATTCTATCATCGTCCCTCTATTCACCAATTCCATATCTGTGCCACCATGGTCTCTAGTAGGCATAAACGGGACCCCCATTGCCCCAGCTTTGAATCTTGCCGCCATGCCATAGTTCGTATAGTCATCCAGCTCAACCATTCCGTTGGCAGCTAAGTATCTTAAAAGGGGGGCCAAACCTATAACTTCATAAGCCCACCAGGCTAACTCTACACGTTTTATAGACACTCTAGTTTTATCTAAAATCATTGCACCGGCAAGCAATTCGCAGGCCATCGAATTTGACTGCAAAGACAGGGTTAAATCCCTGGCTCCTTGCCTTATTATCTCATGCACAATTGCTATGGGGACTCTCGTATTCACAAAGCCACCGAGGCCAAGATTCTGTCCATTTGTAATAAGATTCTTTACAGCATCCTTTAACGTAGTCCTCTTATCCTTAAGCTCTTTGGGCTTCGAAACCTGTATCTTCCTTGCTTCATCAGGTGATGGCCCCCACCATTTAAATGCTCTCTCTTTATACTCTATTTTTGACAGCTTTTCTATCGAAGAAGATACTTCTCGGGTCATTAAACCACCTCCAAAATGCTATGAATAGCAAAATTATATCTGTGGTCCACTTTTAATAAGTTATTGCCAGTATATATGATTTGTGGAAGTGAGGGCAAAAAACTCTATGTAACTTTGTGCTAAATCAAAAACACGGTGGCACCAGACCATTTCTACAGTGAACAAGAAAAAAAGGCTCTGTGCCAATTCTTGCTTTTAGCCTTTTTAGTTAAGGCCCAGCTATATGGCATTACCTTGGCACATACCTTCTCATCTATTACCCTGTTGGTGTGTAGGTAACAGTTATGGTCTGGGATACCTTTTGCCCATTCAGTGTAGCTACCACCGTAATGGTATTTTCCCCCTGGCTAAGCTCAACGTCATGGGAGAAGGCAGGATATTGTCGTTTCAGGCCATAAGGTTCCATTTTCAGTCGCACCAGTGCTTCTTCGCCATTGATTGTTACTGTAACCTCAAGGTCGGAAACCCTCCCTTCTACTGTGACAGGACTGGTATAAAGCACGTCACCATCGGCAGGCGAGGTTATCTCTAACTCTACAGCATTACTGGTTGTACAACCCACAAGCGCTATACACAATAGAGGAACAATAAGCATCATTCCCAATACTTTGAGTATCTTAATCATTGCTTGCTCCTTCCTTTCACTGAAGTTCTCCCGTGAGTACCTGCCGCAGCTTTTCCTTCACCCCCTGGACCTGAGCTACTCTCTGCTTAGGAGCAGTTGCCTCAACCTTTGCCGGCGTCCCTAGAGACAACCTTTGATATTGGCCACTCACTGCATCGAACATCAGGTGAAATTTAACCTTCTTTTTCCCGTATGAATCACATTTTAATATAAAAAAGGGGCGATAAACAAGATGCTTGCTGCGGATAAACAACTCAGGAGCTATTAACACTTTTCGCCTATGTGTGAAAGCACGTATTATATAGCTTTCTGCTTTTCTCTGCGCCGCTTCTGGATCCACTTTACAGGGCATAACCTGAATTTCGGGCACCCTTACTCTCTCCGTTTTTGGTAATGCTCCTGATACCGCTTCAACACCCCCCACCATATCTACAAAACAAAAAGCCCTCCCCTTAGTGTCTTTCACAATAAGCTGGTATTCAAATTGCAAATAAGGATAATACACATTCTGTATTACTTCAACCTCGAGATTAGCCTCTTTGCTTATTGTTTGGATGCGTTTTTTTACCTCGCCCTTTGTCCAAAGTGGCGTCATGGAAACAATTTCCACCGTTCCCACGGTGGAAATTGTTTCCCTTCTGTTAGAAGTACTGGTCTTAGACAGCAAAGGCTCCCTCTAGAACCCTTTCATTGATAAAGGCAGTTACACACTTTGCCTCAGGGGCAAGTGTTTTCTCCGATTTCTTCTCTATCTCGCCGGGAAGAGGTTCCAGTGAGGTGGCCAGCTCTAAAGCCTCCACTACCTCCCTGCTAGGAGGTGGTGTAACTAAACTGACCACTATGAGAACTACTGCAGAACAAATGATTCCCATAAGACCAGAGGACATGCCCGTAACGGGGGCTAAATCAGCTAGCGTCCACACCATAGCCACTATCGTTCCTACGACCATGGAAGATAGTGCGCCGTACTTGTTCATCCTTTTCCAGTAAAGCCCAGCCACAACCACAGGTAGAAAGGCAGCCATCAACACGTCACTAACAAAAACTACCGCGGCAAAAACTGCTGGGGGGCGTGTTATGGCAAGAATCAGGGTTACTATAGCCATACCCGCTACTGCTAGCCTGGTAACATACACCAACCTCTTTTCAGTCGCCTTTGGATTTATGAACCTGTGGTATATATCCCTGGCAAAAGATGAGGCCCCTTGCAATAAAAGAGAATCTGCGGTGGACATGATTGCTGCCATGACGGCTGCCATTACAATTCCGAACATTACCGCGGGAAGCAATAAATGAGCAGTCTCAAATATCGCCATTTCAGGGTCTACTAATCCCGGTATTAGTATTATGGTGCACAGTGCTACTATGTATGGAGATATCACAAATAGGCAATTGTAGGCCCAGGACCACATTACGGCTGGCCTGAGGTCGCTAGCCTTATCTATGGCCATATTCCGCACTATCACGTGCGGCCATCCCATATAGCCGATAGACCATAACAACACGGCACCTATCACTAATCCCCACATCCCTTTATACATATTGCCTGGCCCCCATATCCCTACAAGTCCAGGGTCCTTAGCTGTCATGCCACTAACCAAACCGCTCGCTCCTCCCACAGCAGCAAAAGCAGTCCACAGGATTGCCTGGATGCCAATTAACATTACACAGCCCTGGAGGAAATCTGTCCAAGCCACAGCATAATATCCCCCCAGAAAAGTATAGGTTACAATAACGGCCAACCCTATTACTACACAAGCAGTATAGGGCAAACCAGTTACGATACCAAGCCCTTTACCAGCGGCCACAGCTTGAGCCGTTACATAAAGCCACATGCAAAGAACACACACTATAGCACCAAACCATCTTACGGCAGGCATGGGATACCTTTTTTCCAAAAATTCTATACTGGTTAATGCCCCTGTAAGCTTGGTAAACCTCCTCAACCTCCTGCCCACGATGGAAAGGTCTAGTGGTCCTCCCCACACATCACCAGCGCCAAACCACAAACTGTAAATTCCTGTCGTGTAGGCCATAGACCCAGCACCCAGGAACATATATCCACTCATGGATGTGGATTGGTGAGTGAATGCGGTAACACAAGGACCGATTCTTCTTTCACCTAAAAGATAACCTTCGCCAGTCTCCGCAATCCCTGTTCTCCTTACGTAAATTCCTATGCCCAATACCACGAGCATATAGATAATCACAACTGCTATAGATACCATCTTCTCCTCCTTTCAAAACTATCATTGAAAGAGATTTGTCTTAAAACCATTTTGTCTTCCCCTCTCTTTCAATTAGTTTTTTCCATCCCTTCCCTGTCACCAGGGTCCAGATCAAACTATATATAAATGGCCCTATTATACCCAGGCCAAACAACAAAGCTATACTCCCTGCTGGCATAATTCCGACCTCCTTTCACTTAATTTCCCTGCTATTAAACAAAAACAGGCAAAGCATAAAGCACAGGAAAAACTCTACACTTTGCCAAGCCACAAAAACTTCCTAGGAGCTGGCATATTACCTCCTTTAAGTTTTAGGTTTCAAGGAGAAAGGCCCATTTTACTTATGAAATACACTATTCCCCTCGCATTCAAAATTATAAAGAGACCTTTCACATATGTCAATGCCTAGTGCTCATTCTCGTGATTAGTGGCGCATGGCTCCTTTCCTGCTAGCTGCGGGCCGAAGGCGTGGCAATCTCGCTTCGTAGTGGCGGGGTTATCCCCGCCTTAGTGGTTGGGGACAAGCCCCAGCCCTACAAGATTGCTTCGGCACTGATGTGCCTCGCAATGACATAAATAACTGCTAGAGCTTGTTCCAAACTTAAACTGAGAGATAACTCCATACTTTGAGGTGTCCACCATCTATC
>DAOUTC010000042.1 GCA_030626915.1 Dehalococcoidia bacterium | reverse complement strand
GGGGATGTGATTCTGGATGGGCAGGTAATCAACGACTTAACTCCTGATAAGAGAGGCACCCAGATGTGCTTTCAGAATTATGCTTTGTTTCCTCATTTGACCGTAGCGGGTAATGTGGGATATGGGCTGCAGGTGCATAAGTGGAAGAAAGGACGGGTCAAAGAGCGTGTGGAGGAGATGCTTCACCTGGTTCGCCTGGATGGGTTGGGAGACCGCATGATTGAGAAGCTAAGTGGTGGGCAGCAGCAGCGTGTAGCTTTGGCCAGGGCCTTAGCTCTGGAGCCGAAAGTCCTTCTACTGGATGAGCCGCTTTCTAATCTGGATGCTAACCTCAGGGTGCAAATGCGAGCCACACTTCGCGAGATTCAGAAGCGAGTGAATATAACTACTGCTTTTGTTACTCATGACCAATTTGAGGCTATGAGTATTTCAGATAGGCTCATGGTAATGAGCAATGGGCTAGTAGAGCAAATTGGGAGCCCCATTGAAATTTACGAAAGGCCAAGCAGTGAATTTATTGCCAGTTTTGTGGGCTATGTTAATATTTTACCCGGTGTAGTTAAGAGCCTGGGGAAAGATATCGAGCCTGCTCTGGTCTCCACTGAGATAGGTAATTTGGAAGTTCTGGCTGCAGAGAGTGATGTTAAGGTGGGGCAGGAAGTTTTTCTGGTGGCCAGGCCTGAAACTATACGTATAGGCTCACCCGAGGAAGCAACGGGAGCAAATGTATTTAAGGGCACTATAAAAGTTGCCATGTATGCCGGTTCTACCATGAAATATGCAGTTGATATTCAAGGCAGGGATGTGCTTATAGACCAATACGACCCCAGTAATTTGGGTATACGTGAGATAGGGGAGAAAGTTGTAATCACCCTGCCTCAAACCGTTCATATATTAAAGAAGTGACAGTTCTGTAAGGTTGACTTATCCTTGCTGACGCTCAATTAAAGAATCTTTACAAAATTTAAATTCGATTAAGTCCCTTAACCATTTCAGGGCGAAGTTTTGTGGTAGTCGTTGCCTGAGTGCCAATGAATCAATGAAGCCTGGCTCATATCCAAGGCGCTATAGCATTCTCCTCGTTATATGGTTAACTTACGGCTCTTTTTACCTCTGTCGTTTAAATATGTCGGCCGTGATTCCACTTGTCATGGAAGATTTAAGGCTCAGTCATCTCGGGGTCGGTTTTATCATGTCGGGCTTTTTTATAGCCTATGCACTAAGCCAGTTTCCTGCTGGTTATTTAAGCGACCGGTTCGGCTCCAGAAAGGTGATTACTATTGCTGGTCTTCTATCTGCCTTATCCAATCTTTTTTTCAGTCTTAGCACTCGGCTGTACCATTTTGTTTCTTTTCAAATCCTTAATGGAATCAGTCAGGCTGGAGCCTACGCACCATGTGTTAAATTAGTTGGTAACTGGTTCCCACAATCAAGGCGGGCCACTGCCCTGGGAATCTTCCTTACCTGTGTACCTATATTCACCATTGTTTCCTATTGGCTTTCTTCATTCTTGGGACAATCCTTTGGATGGAGATCTGCCTTTTTTGTCCCTTTTGTTATTCTATCTTGTGTGGCACTCATAGACTTCAGGGTTATTCAAGATATACCACGGGGTAAACAGTGGGCACAAACTGAAGAGGAGAAGGATTCTGGTTTTTCTGCCTCAGCTATAAAAACGGCAATCTTGTCTAACAAGCCGTTGTGGCTTTTGGGCGCTTGTCTTGGTGGTATAGCTTTTATAGAGTATACCTATTTGATGTGGCTGCCTACTTTTCTGTTTGAGACCTTTGGAACCACTATCATTAAGGCAGGGGTTTTTTCCAGCATATATCCACTTTTAGGCATCCCTGCTCGATTTATGACAGGTTGGATTTGCGATTTTTATTTTCACAGCAGGAAAAAGACTCTGATTACAACAGCTTTGATAGGGGTTACAATTCTATGTCTTGTGCTATCTAACACCTCTTCATTTTTATGGACTATCTTAATACTGGGCGGTATTGGTTTTTTAGTTCAACTTACGGAGCCATTAATTTTCGCACTTCAGATGGACATTACTCCTGGAAGGTTTATTGGTACTGGGGCCAGCCTGGTTAATGGTATAAGTAGCATTGGCAGTATAGTGGCTATGGCGGGCTCTGGTTTTATTATTGATACGTTTCATTCATATCGAATTTTATTCCTGATTTTGGCGGGTGCGGCCTTTGCTGCCATCATCAGTTTGTTTTTTGTTTCCGAGAGAAGAAAGCTGTAATCTGTGTTGAGATTGCTCAGCCTCTGGATTAGGGGGTCAAGCTCTTAAAGCAGCGCCTAGTTCATTATATAACCTGTTGAGCATTTGCTGCTGGACCTTGTCCACTTCCATGGTAGTTAAAGTGTGGTCGGGCGACCGATAAACAATTCTCACAGCAAAGGACTTTTTTCCTTGGGGTATTTGCGTGGCAGCATAAAGGTCAAAGAGAGTGACTTTAGCCACCAGTGGGAAACTCTGGATTATGTCCTCTACCTGTTGGTAGGTTACTTGCTTACTTACTAGCAGTGCAATATCTCTAGTTATACTGGGAAATCGTGGAATAGGCTGGTATTTCTTTAGTCCAGTTATCTTGCCTAATAGCTTCTCCACATCCATTTCGATAAGGCAAACAGAAGTAGAAAGCTCGAAGGCTTGTGCTACTTTGGGATGCAAATCACCTACAACACCAATTTTGTCGCCGCCAATGATTATATTAGCATTCTTCCCTGGCAGTAAGCCTTCATCATCGCTAGCCTCAAAGGTTGCTTTAAGCCCTGATTGTTTCAACAGCCTTTCTGCCACTCCTTTAGCATCGAAGAAATTAAGCAGTTCTTCATTACCATGCCAGGATAATTCAGCTCTGGGGCCGCTGAGTACAGCACAGAGCATTTCTTTCTCTTGGGGTAGCCTCTTTTTATCCTGTGGAGATTGTTTCGCTTCACTCGCAATGACAGGGAGAGGCTGTGGCAAGAAAATCTTGCCAATTTCAAATAGCCTTATACCGGCTTCCTCATGTTTTTGATTATCAGCCAGGGTAGTTAGAACACCGGCACGCAAAGTAGTACGCAAGTATTCTTGTTCCTTGCTCATAGGATTGGCTACTTTTAGAGGTGTAACATTTAGCTCGAGCTTTGGGGAAAGCCTTTGCAACCTCTCCAAGCTAGTTAAAGAATAGGTTAGTATCTCTTGAAAACCACAGCTGGTGAGAATATTTCGTAATCTTTGCTTGAGATTGCTTTGTTGCCTCGTAGCTGACAACCTTGGTTCTTGTGGAGGCAAGGGAGAGCTAAGCCTGGTAATGGGAACCTTGTCATAGCCAATGATGCGAACTACCTCCTCCACAAGGTCGGCACTAGATTTGACGTCGCTACGCCAATAAGGAGTAATTACCGAAATTTGTGAGGCTATATCAGTATACCGACATTCGAAGCCTAAGGATTGTAATACTTCGGTTATCCGGCTAATGTTTAGTTTTAAGCCTGAAAGTCGCTTCACCTCCCCAGTTGAAAGCAATATGCCCTTTGGTTCTGATTTTCCAGGGTAAGCATCTACTACTCCTCTGGCCGCCTTACCGCCGGCTAACTCCTGTAGCAGTTGAGTAGCTCGCTTTAGTGGCAGCAGCGGTAAGTCTGAACTTAACCCTTTATCAAAACGAATGGAAGCTTCACTTTGTAAGTTAAGGGAGTAGCATCCTTGGCGAATAATTGCTTGGTTGAAATTTGCCGATTCCAGCAGAATAGTATCAGTTTCGTCTGTAACTTCGGTATCCAAGCCACCCATAATACCAGCAATAGCGATGGCTCTTTCTTTGTCAGCGATGACTAAAGTGTCTGGGCTAAGGACGTGCTCTGTTCCATCGAGGGTGGCCATGGTTTCATCATTCCTACTCCGACGAACAACAATTTGTTTGCCCTTGAGCTTGTGATAATCAAAGGCATGAAGAGGCTGCCCATGTTCCAGCATCACGTAGTTGGTAATATCAACAACGTTGTTAATAGGACGCATGCCATAGCTGCTCAGGCGTTGCTGCAGCCAATTAGGAGAGGACGCCACTTTAATTCCAGCAATTAAGCTGGCACAATACCTGGGACATAGACCCGGGTCAATGATGTCAACGGAGATAAAGGAATCTATTGGTTCTTCCATTTCCTCGTAGTGGATTTCAGGCTGGTGAAGTATTTTACCGGTTAAAGCAGCGATTTCTCTGGCAATACCTATGGTGCATAGGCAATCTGGGCGATTAGGTGTTATGTCCAGGTCGAAAATTATATCACCTAGATAGTCACTAAGAGGCATGCCTATAGGAGCTTCTGATGGCAAGACCATAATACTTTCATGGTTATCGGAAATCCCTAATTCCTTCTCAGAGCAAACCATGCCCTCGGAAAGGATACCACGGATTCTAGCTGGCTTTAGGGTCATAAGCTTTCCTGTATGGCCATCTATAAGCTTGGCTCCCACACCAGCGAAAGGTACCTTTTGCCCTACAGCGATGTTAGGAGCGCCGCAAACTACAGTAATCTGCTGGGTGCTAATATTAACAGTAGGTAGCTTCAAGCGGCTTGCATTAGGGTGAGGATTTAGGGCTATTACTTCTCCTATCACCACATTGTTCCAGGTGCCGCCTACTTCCTGTATATCTTTGATTTCCATGCCAGCCATAGTCAGCTTCTCAGCTAAGCCTTTAGGGGCAAGCTTGATATCGACGTAATCTTTAAGCCATTTAAGTGAAACTTTCATATTGTCCCTTAAAAATCTAGAATTGTTCTAAAAACCTACTATCATTGCTGTAAAAGAGCCTTATGTCATCTATGCTATAGCGAAGCATAGCAATTCGCTCCACTCCCATACCAAAGGCAAAGCCAGTATAAACTTCAGGGTCAATGTTACCGCGCTTGAGGACATCAGGGTGCACCATACCAGCGCCTAGGATTTCAAGCCAACCACTGTAGCTACACAATCGGCAACCAGCACCATGGCAAGCTGAACACTCAATGGCTACCTCCACCCCAGGTTCGACGAAGGGAAAGTAATCGCATCGAAAGCGTATTCTCCTTTCCTGGCCAAAAAAACAATGACAAAATTCAAACAAAGTGCCTTTCAAATCAGCTAAGGTAATATTCTTGTTTATAGCAAGTCCTTCGACTTGGTAAAGCATAGATTCATGAGTGGCATCGGTGGCTTCATATCTATAAACCCGTCCTGGCATTATAGCTCTTATGGGGGGGCGTTTCCTTTCCATCAGCCTTATCTGCATCGGCGAGGTATGAGTGCGTAAAAGCCTGGCCCCTTTACCCATGTCGGCGTCTATCCATAAAGTGGCGAACATATCCCGTGCGGGGTGCCATTGAGGAATGTTTAAAGCTTCAAAGTTATAGTAGTCCCACTCCACATCAGGCCCTTCAAAAACCTGGAAGCCCATGCGTATGAAAATATCACAAATTTCCTCCAGTATTCGGGTTGTGGGGTGGAGTCGGCCTATTGAGATAGGCCGACCAGGCAAAGTAACATCTACCCCTTGGCGCTCTAAAAAAGAAATAAGGGTAGTTTCCTCTAAGTGCCTTTCCTTTTCAGTGAAGCTCGACTCTAAGGCTTTCTTGACTTCGTTAGCTTGGGCACCTACCTTTTTTCGTTCCTCTAAGGGCAAGCTGGCTAAAGAGCGTAAGATTTGAGTTAACTTACTTTTTTTGCCTAAATAGCGAATCCGCCATGACTCGAGTTCCTTAAGTTCGCTAACTCGGTTTAATTTGGCTAGAGCTTCTAAATGAAGTTCCTCAAGCTGCTTTAGCATTTGTATTTTTGGATGAAACAGAAGCCAATAATTTGGTAAAGCCCTCAGGATGCTTAATTGCCATCTCAGCTAGCATCTTGCGGTTTATTTCCACATTCTCCTTTTTTAACCCTGCCATAAATTGACTATAGGAGAGACCTTGAGCTCTTGCAGCAGCATTAATGCGAGCGATCCACAACTTCCTGAAATCGCCTTTCCGTTCCCGACGATGACAATAGGCATAGTCTAAGGCATGGAGCATAGACTCGTGGGCTCGCCGGTAAAGATGATGCCTTGTAGCACGATGTCCTCTGGTTAGCTCCAGCACTTTCTTATGGCGCCGATGGGTGGTTTTTCCGCTTTTAGCTCGTGGCAAAATTATCCTCCTTTCAAACCTTACTTATAAGGTAAAAGCCTTTTTATTCGCTTCTTGTCTGCGGGTGAAGCTGGCATAAGCTCATCATAAAGGCGTTTGGTCCTGGGAGGCTTTTTCCGTCTTAAATGGCTTTTGCCGCATTTAGTACGCATGAGCTTGCCACTACCCGTTATATGGAAGCGGCTCTTCGCTCCTTTATGAGTCTTAAGCTTTGGCATCTGATTTCACCTTTATAGATTTTCTAGCAGAAGCGGCGGAAAGAGTTAAAGCTATACTCCTTCTGTCTTTGACAGGATGATCGCTTGCCACTGCTTCTTCCTTCAAAGCCTCGGCCACTTTCTTTAGCACTTTCCAACCCAGTTCGGGGTAAATAACCTCACGTCCCCTAAATCTCACTAACACCTTTACTTTGTTACCTTCTTCTAGCAATTTTCTAACTGTTCTAATCTTTGCTTGTAAATCATGCTCCTCAATTTTTGGTCTAAAGCGAACTTCTTTAAGCAAGCCAACTTTTCGGCTCTTTTTCGCTTTCCGTTCCTTCTTAGTTTGCTCATACTTATACTTCCCGTAATCGAGAAGCCGACACACTGGGGGATTTGCTGTGGGCGCTACCTCTACTAGGTCAAGGTCGTGCTCCCGAGCAATTTGCAGTGCCCGCAGCCGAGGCAATATACCCAGTTGCTCGCCTTTTTCCCCTATAAGGCGAACTTCTCTAGCTCTGATCCTCTGGTTAACTGCTATATAATGTTTATCTATAGTCGTTCCACTCCCAAAAAAGTTAGGATTTAGCCTGTATAGCTGTTTTTATCCTTACCTTAACTTGCGATAAAGCTTCTAAGCCTACATCTTCACCGTCTCTTAAGCGCAGCGATACACCGGATGAAGCTACTTCCTTGTCGCCAACTATGAGCATATATGGAATTTTTTGCAACTGAGCTTCCCTTATTTTCAGATTCATTCGCTCGGAGCGATCGTCAACCTCGGTACGAATGCTCTCTTGTTTAAGTTCACTTCCTATTTGCCTTGCATAATCAATATGACGATCTGCTATAGGTATTATTATAGCTTGAACTGGCGATAACCATACAGGGAAAGCACCGCCATAGTGCTCGGTTAGACAAGCTAAAAAGCGCTCCATACTACCCAAGACCGTGCGATGTATCATTATTACGTTGTGCTCCAATCCATCGTCACCAATGTAACAGACATTGAAGCGTTCTGGCAAGTTGAAATCAACTTGTATGGTAGGCCCTTGCCAGGCGTGCCCTAAAGCATCTTTAAGCTTAATGTCAATCTTGGGTCCATAGAAAACCCCTTCGCCTGGATCCAGTTTGTAGGACAGCTCAAGTTTCTGTAAAACATGTTTTAAGGATTCCGTAGCCTGCTGCCACATTTGAATAGTGCCAGCGTATTTTTCCGGGCGCGTGGATAATAATACTTCATAATCAGTAAAGCCGAAGGTGGACATCATAAACTGCGCCAGTTTTACCACCCCTATCACTTCTTCTTCAAGTTGGTCAGGACGACAGAAAATGTGAGCATCGTCTTGAGTGAATCCCCTTACCCTGGCTAAGCCATATAACACGCCAGTCCGCTCATACCTGTATACCGTGCCTAGTTCTGCATACCTTAGAGGTAAATCGCGATAGCTGCGTAAGCGACTCTTGAAAATTAGGATATGGCCCAAGCAATTCATAGGCTTTATTATGTATTGCTGTCCTTCTACCTCCATGGGTGAATATAAATAATCTCGATAGAAGTCCCAATGGCCGCTAGTTTTCCACAAGTCCAGCTTGGCAATATGAGGAGTATACACAATACTGTAATCTCGCTTAATATGCTCCGCTCTCCAGAAATCCTCGATAATCTGCCGTATCAAGGCGCCTTTGGGATGCCAGCAAATTAAGCCGGGGCCAATTTCCTCGTGAATACTGAAAAGGTCAAGCTCCTTGCCTAACTTTCTATGGTCTCGTTTGGCAGCTTCAGCCTGGCGCGATAAATAATCTTCGAGCTCCACCTGGCTATCAAAAGCCACACCATAGATTCTTTGCAGCATAGGCTTTTTCTCATCGCCTCTCCAGTATGCCCCAGCCATATGGGTAAGTTTGAAAGCCTTTATTTCACCTGTGGAAGCTACATGAGGACCACGACATAAATCGGTGAAGGAGCCTTGCCTATAGATGGTCACCGTAGCGTCGGGAAGCTCATCAATAAGCTCCAGTTTATAGGGCTGAGCAGCAAAGAGGTGACGTGCTGCCTCCTTGCTCATTTCCTCCCTGACGAAAGGCAGATTGGCATTAATAATCTCCTTCATTTTGTGCTCAATTGTAGTCAAATCTTCCGGTATTAATGGGCGCGGTAGATCAAAATCATAATAAAAGCCATTTTCAATGGCTGGTCCAATGCTAAATTTAGCCTCGGGGAAAAGGAGTTGTACCGCTTGAGCCATAACATGAGCAGCGGAGTGACGCATCCTTTCCGATTTTCCTTCTGGGTTCATTTCAGGTTCTTGCCTTGCAACTGAATCTAAAACCTCCTGCCTAAATCAAAAGCATTGTAACAATGAATTTCCTCGGAAGTTCAAGATGTGACAAATTACTGACTGTTACTTCCTAAATATCTTAGTTTTTTGGTGTAGCTAACAATTAACAGAGATAACATTTCCTGAGAAAACAACTAAACCTATAATGGTGGCTTCCCTTGCATACATTTATATTTTATTATCTGGCTAAACATGGGCGATACTGGATTTGAACCAGTGACCTCTGCGATGTCAACGCAGCGCTCTAACCGCTGAGCTAACCGCCCCTTTTGACCGATTGTAGCAGACATATATAGGAAGTTCAAATCTTCACAATAGACGGTCATTCCACAACACCTACCTGTCATTCCGCGTTTTTCGCTGCCTCCTTGCGGAGTTTACCCTGAGTGCGATTCTTCGGTCGCTTCTCTCCCTCAGAATGACAGGAAAGCGAAGGGCTCGCAGCTTCACCTCAGGATAATAAAATAAACGGTCTTCAAGATGGCGAGAATTATAGTACGTGATATAATAGAGTTACCCTTGCCACATAATATGGGCTAAGATGATTGAGAAGGCTTTTGAAATCACTGATCATACTGCTGACGTAGGCATTATTGCTTATGGAGCTGATATTAAGCAGCTCTTTTCCCATGCTGCTTTAGCCTTGTTTAGCTTGATCACGGAGCCCGGGAGCATTAATGAGAAATTGGGACGTCAGGTAGAGATAATTAGTGAAGATAAAGATAG
>DAOUTC010000119.1 GCA_030626915.1 Dehalococcoidia bacterium | reverse complement strand
CTTTGCTTGCTTCGCCAGCTTTTCCTTTTGCAACAGTTCACCCCTCGTTCAAAATTCTTTGCCCTCTGTCATTCTGAGCGTAGCGAAGAACCTCCGAGGTTTTTAGACCCTTCGCTTCACTCAGGGCGACAAAATGATGCCGAATTATTACATCACCTCGAGGGCTGTGATTTTATGGTTACAAATACAGCACCACCAACCCCTATCTTTTTTTGCTGTCCTTCTATATACTGACGAATAGCTTCTGGAATTTGCAGATTGAGATCGGAGAGATGTTTTATCGTTTTCACCTGATAAATTAAGTTTTTATCACTGCTTTCTATTGAAGCTGCTGCTCCCATCGCTATAGCCCGCATATAGTTTATACCTGTATATACTCCTGAAGGAACAATATCACTATAAATACTGCCATTAGCTACGCAAATTTCATTAAAACCAGCAGGGCCAATTAGCCTCTTGCCTGCTTCCGTTTCCATAACTTTCACCTGTATAGAGTCATCTTCCCAGGCCAGAAACTCACATGGGGCAATCACATCTTTATACTTTCGCGCAGTTTCTTCGATTGCCGTAGCAATCTTCCTTCCTCTGGCAGTCTTGGGGCTTGTTATGTAGGTAATAGACTTAGCTATATCTTCATCAGAGTACTCAGCTACGGAAAATTGGGGATATGCCAGCTTTCTTATATCATCTGCTTCACATAGAATCATTGCTAGTCGCTCAACTCCAAAGCCAGCGTTGAACACCGGGTATCTAATATCAAAGTTTGCTAAAGATACGGGGGAGTACATACCAATATCAGCAACCTCCAGCCAATTCCCCTTGTAGTTAATGAAAGCCTCTTGCTCCTGGCCCGGCGCATAATACTTGGATGTCGCTGTCTTTGTCTCAAACTTGATATCCGAAAAACCATATTGCTGTAGGATATTTCTGGTTATTTCCCTACCAGCATCCAAAGACATTTCAGGATCCATTACTACAATTGATGCCGAATGATGAACACGCAGATGGTGAGCATCTTCCCTTTGCTCATTGCGATACCGTAGCCCCACTGAAAATAAGGCCAATGGAAAGCTAGCCTTAGGCTGCAATGCTGCCAATGTGTGAAACCATGTAGCTGTCATATGACTTCTCAATGTCTTATTAGAAGGCAAGGGTCGCAGCTTTTTTAGCTCAGGAAAAACTTTATTTAGAAGTTCCGTAGCTTCACAGTCTGTGATATTCAGTCCGATAACAAGCGCCTCAACAAGGTCGTCTGCCTCAATCTCCCCCCTCTTATACCTTCTAAGAATTGACCTTAATTCCTCGATATCGACTTTCGCTGCTATTTTTTTCACCTGAGTTATTCTTGGGGCACTCAACCCTATCTCGGGACGAGGCAATCCAGCCAAATAGAAAACCCTGTCAAGAATAACTCGAGCCTCTGGGCCATATTGTTTACAGACATCGCTGTCGGGTAAAATCGTAAGATTCTCAACTTCATCAAAGCCAAGATTTAGCAGGAGTTCTCTCGATTTTTGAATCAATTCATGTAAAATATGAGGCTTGCCTTTTCTTTCCAGACTGACTTTAGTGCCCGATGGAATAAGCTTGGCTGTTGACATCCAGGCTTCGGTAAAATTCTTTTTCGCTTGTGTTTTTACTTCATCTAAGTCAAACGTGGCCATAGGAAGTTAGAACTCACTTTTTCAATTTACTGATGCATTGTAGCAGGTATTGCTTCACCATGTTTAGCATTGTTTCAGCAGCATCTCTTTTATTTTCCTCCCGATTCCCCTGAAAGACGTATTTCTGACTTAACTTTTCACCTTCAGCAGCTAGACCAATATAAAAAAGCCCCACGGGTTTCCCCGGTGTAGCACCTGAGGGCCCAGCGATTCCGGTAATAGAAGCACATATATCTACACCTAGTAATTTTTTGCCACCTTCAGCCATCTCTATGGCTGTCTCCGAGCTAACAGCTCCATAACTTTCTATAGTCTGTCTTTTCACTCCCAGAACATTAATTTTGACCTCATTGCTGTAAGATACTACAGAGCCTTTGAAATAGTCGGAACTGCCGGGTACATTGGTTAACTTATCGGCTATCCTGCCACCAGTGGCTGACTCAGCAGTAGCAATGGTAAGTAA
The DNA here is from genome assembly GCA_030626915.1 of Dehalococcoidia bacterium. Lineage (GTDB taxonomy): Bacteria > Chloroflexota > Dehalococcoidia > GIF9 > AB-539-J10 > JAUWHW01. The sequence goes on along the minus strand of DAOUTC010000119.1, from coordinate 1,463 downwards.
CTTCCCTGTTTTAGCTTGATATTCTTTTATCAGTTCAGCAATCTCCATTTCTGGCTTTGCCATATGTGACCTAATACCTGAGAACTTTAACTTATTTTAGCACAGTTACACCATAGAGATTGAGTTTTCCTGCTATAATTTAGTCCGCCAAATGGCTGAGCTATCCGATGTAATAATCTTTCTTGGCACTGCTGGTGCCAGGTTTGTAGTTGCCCACCAATTTCTGGCTTCCGGTGGTGACTGGCTTAGCTTTGGCAATACCCAAATACTTCTCGACCCTGGCCCCGGCAGTTTAGTTCAGGCTGCTAAAAGGAAACTTGATCCTTCCAAGCTGGAAGCTATTATTTTATCTCATAAGCATTTAGACCACAGCGGAGATATTAATATTATGATCGAAGCCATGACCGATGGCGGCAGGAAGAAGCGAGGCATAGTCTTTGCCCCTGCTGATGCCTTAAATCAAGACCCTGTCATCTTGTCCTATTTGCGCTCTTATCCCAAAGACATAGAAATTTTGACTGAGGGCGGTTCATATAAAGTCAATGAGATTTCCTTTGAGACGCCGATCAGACATAAGCACCCCGTAGAAACGTATGGCTTTGTGTTTCGAACGCCACGACATACTTTCTCCTGGATTACCGATACTAGGTATTTTGATGAACTGCCTAGTTATTATAAAGGTGATTTATTGGTTATCAATGTTGTCAGGTTAGCTCCCGGAGCTCCCATTGACCATCTGTCTCTTCCTGAAGCCAAGCAAATAATTGAGGCAGTAAAGCCAAAGGCAGCTATACTTACCCATTTTGGCATGACTATGTGGCGAGCTAAACCCTGGGAGTTAGCACAAAAATTGAGCCAAGAAACTGGCATCTCAGTCATAGCTGCTAGAGATGGCATGAAGTTTGATTTAGCGCAATTAGAATAATAAGGAGCTTCCTGGCAACGACATATTTTCCCAAAGGGTTGCCCCTTAAGTATCGTTTGCGCTGGAGCGTTTCACTTCCGTGTTCGGGATGGGAACGGGTGGTTCCACTCCGCTAAAGTCACCAAGAAACTCCTCTAAAATAGTATAATGTATTTTAACAAGAATATGCAAACAGGCGAATTAACCAAATGGTGATATTCACTATTGGTCACAGCAATTTACCTCTAGAGACCTTCGTGGGTCTTCTGAGGCAGCATAACATCTCGACTCTTATTGATGTGAGGAGCCAGCCATTTAGTGGCTATAGTCCACAATTTAATCAAGACAATTTGGCCAGCCATCTGGAGCTTAACTCCATAAAATACAAGTTTCTGGGGGATAAGCTCGGAGGGCATCCTAAGCAAAAGAGATCCTCTCGTTCCAATCGCCTTAAACTAAAGCCAAAACAGTTATATCAGCTAGGAATTACTGAATTGATTCAGATTGCTGAACAGGAGCGGACTGTGATAATGTGCAGTGAAGGTGATTTTAGGGAATG
>DAOUTC010000136.1 GCA_030626915.1 Dehalococcoidia bacterium | reverse complement strand
TAGAGAACAAAGGGTTGAGGCTAATTCTACAGCATCGGCGACATAATAGCCCCTCTGATATTCAGTGGTGGTAATACCAAATTCATCTAGGATCTCTTTCCCTTCCTCCTGAACTACAATTTTGTTGAACATCATGCCGCCTCCCCATATACCACCCCCAATGCTTAACTTCCTTTCAAATATGGCTGTTTTAGCCCCTCCTTTTGCCAGGTAGTAAGCAGCAGTCATTCCTGCTGGGCCAGCGCCCACAATAGCTACATCGAGTTCCATCGCCTCAAGCAGGTCTTTTACATAGCTTTCCGTTATAGCCCTGGAAATAATAACTTCATCCATTTGAGCAGCACCTAAAAAGATATGTCGATTAGTATACACTTCTCAGGGATTAATTTTCTAGCCATGGTGATGACCTGTTCCATCATCACTGCCTATCTCCAGCATCTTATCCACTGCTGCCTTGGTCTCGAGGCGAATAGTTTTGACTTAGCTCACTTCTTTCCTCAGGCCTGCCCTGACTGATAAGGGTTAACATGAACCATAACATCCTGTACATGCTCAATCCCACTCAGGAGTCTGTTTTTTACTTCAGCGGCTACCTCATGGCCTTGCTCCACGGTGAGTCTGCTATCCACAGCTATTTCCATATCAATGGTGTAGGTAGAACCACGGCGATGCACTCTGAGGCTATCAATTGCCTTAATTCCTCCAACCTCCAGGGCAGTGGCTTTAATCTGGTCCAAAACCGCTGAGCTTGGTCTTTCATCCATCAAGATTCCAATATTTGGGCGAAGAAGAGTAAGGGAAACCCTGACTATAAAAGCAGCAACAACAAGACCGGCTACGGGGTCTAAATACTGGAAACCCAATCTAGCTCCAAGTATACCGACTAAAGCAGCCACCGAAGAGTAAGCATCCGAGCGGTGATCCCAGGCATTGGCAATAACAGCAGGGCTATTATTCCTTTTCCCTACCTTGAGTGTATAACGAAACAGTCCCTCTTTTGTAACTATGGAAGTGGCAGCCGCTATCAGAGCAATTGTAGCTGGAGTTTCGAGATGCTTATCGGCAATGAGGTGAACAGCGGAAATGCCAACAAAGACTCCGGTAGCAAGGATTATGAGGGCAACTAGAAAGGCAGCGATAGTCTCTGCATTGGCATGACCGTAAGGATGGCTTTCGTCTGCTGGTTTTTCTCCAATCCGTAGACTTACATAAACAGTTCCTGTGGCCAGGCAATCGGAGATAGAGTGAATGGCATCGGCTATCATAGCATAGCTGAAACCAAGTATACCGGCGAGCATCTTGAAAATTGCTAGAACTACATTGATGCCAAGCCCTACTAAGGTGCAGGTTTTAGAATCACGGAAATCAACTTTTGACATAAACCCTCGTCTTCCATCTCCATCTGACAAGCCTATATTGCCTGGGCAAAAGTTTATCTTTTGGGCGGGTGGAGCTTATAGGTTTTGACTTTTTGATTTCTGTCTTAGAGCTCTTTTTTTAGTATCTTGTCTTTAAGGGTCTCCCACTGTTCCTTGGTGAGGACACAGGTGTTGCCTTTCTCTCCTATTTCCACTTCCTCATCTGTTATCTTGATTACCGGGCAACAGGAGCCCTCTCTGCATAGGCTTACGATTTTCATATTTTTAACCTCCTTTCGTTTGAAAATTTACAAACTGGTTTTATAGCCCCACCCGCAATCAGGAGTGCCTTTATATTATACATGATTGACAGCTGATACTTTTCTTCTCCTTACACCTTTATATCATTGAGAAGCAATACCCCAGAGCTAAGGCCATTATACCAATGACCACCAGATAAACAAGCAGGGTTTTGCCGCCGAATTCCTTCCTCAGCACTAAGATAGTCCCCCAACTGGTAATTGGTCCCACTAGCAGCAGCACCATTCCAGCGCCAATATTCATTCCCTGTGATACAAAGGCATGAACTAAGGGAACACTGGCAGTGGAGCAGATATACATGATTAGGCCAAAGATAAGGCTGAAAAGATACCCTAATCCGCCGCTGAGATAACCCCCGATAAATTTACCTACAGGAGCAATCGCTGCCACTAAAGCGGCCAGAACCAATCCCAGAAGCAGCTCAGGGCCAATCTCTTTTACCATGTCTACGAAGGCATATTTGAAGATGGAACTCATCCTCCCTTTAATACCCTTCATATACTTGTCCTTGACGGCATATTCTTCGGCTTCCATCTCAAAGGTTGTTTGACAACGGGGAGAGCAAAAATAATAACTTTTGCCTTCATATTCTGTTTTTAATCCCTTCGCCGTATTCACACCCATCCCACAGACAGGGTCTGTGGCAAGCTCTTCTACTCGACCCCGTGGTGGCTCAAACCTGATAAGGTTCCCAATAGCGCCCATAACCAGCCCCATCAAGACCACAGCAAAGAATATAAACACGGTGAACTCTATTCCCAGCAAGGCATAGCACACCAGGAGAGCGCTTATGGAAGTAGCCGGTGTGGCTACCAGAAAGGCTAACACAGGACCTAACCTTGCTCCTTTCTGACGAAGACTCACTGCCACCGGAAGGGAGCCAAAGCAGCAAATGGGAAGGACTATCCCAGCAAGGGTGGAATAGAAAAGAGGCTTTATTCCCCGCCCGCCGAGGTGTCTTTCCACTAACCTCGTGGGAATAAATTCATGGATTATGCCGCTCAAGAAGAACCCTATTGTAAGGAAGGGCAATACTTCAATGAGATAATCCTTAAATACGAGGAAAAACCGGGCTATCAATTACTTACTTCCTCAGTGTCATCGGCGTATTGAAGATGTGGCTGGCTATATTATGCTTCGTTTCTTCGCTTATATGCCTTCACAGCAATGCTTAGAAGCTTCTCCCTCTCTTCCTTTCCCTTGCCCTCTATGTAAAACTCCCTGCTAGATACCACCTGCACATCTTTGAAGCCAGCTTCCTTTATCTTTTTTAAGTATTCCCGTTGCTCTAAAGCCCCGGCGATACATTCTGCCCAGGCACCAGGGTCATTCTTTATGTTATCGGGGAGTA